>VGFA01000002.1 GCA_016869025.1 Armatimonadota bacterium
TCTCTCGAGCGCCCGGGTGAGAAGCGGATGGCTTCTACTTTCGGCTGTCAGATCGTGCGGAGTATAGCACGGGGGTATCAGGCCGTCAATCGCACGAAATCGAGTCGAGACTGTCAAGCCCAGGGTTGCGCTTCCCTTGGCCTATGATGTTGGTGTTCGACTTGCTAGCCTCCCTTGGTGATCATCGGAGTGCGTCTGGCATCACGCTGAAGGAGCCAGCTCGCCTGCACCACCACCGGCAGCGCCCGGCGGCGGTACTCCCGTAGCCCACTCCCCGCCCCCCTGGATAACCCCGTGCACTTGGCGCTGCGCCACCGGCTGCTCACTCAAGCCCGTCTTCACCGCCTGCCACAGATGCCACCGGTCCAGCCGGAACTCACAGTTCGGAAGATACTCGATCCCCTGCCGGATCCACCCCGCCCCATCCCCGTTCAGCACCGCCCACCGGACCTGCTCCAGCGCACAGTACCCGTGCAGGCTCAGCACCGCCCCCCGCCAGAATGCCTCGGCCCCTGCCACCGCCCCATACACGTGCTTCCTCGCCAGCCGATACTCCGCACTCCCCGGATGCCGCCGCTCCCACCCCCGGTCCCGCAGCCCCGGACTCACCGTCACCTCCGGCGGCAGCCCCACCGCCTCATCCAGCAGGTCCCGCCACCGCCGTTCCCCTGTCGCCAGCTCCTCCCGATACCTCCGCCGCCGGATCTCTACCCGCCCGATCAGCCCCTCAACTATCCGCCGCTTCCACCCGCAGTGCCGCAGCCCCGCCGGGCGCCGCGCCATCAACGCCGCGTCCAGCGCCTCCAGCACCGCCGTCAACTCCGCCCGACCCGCCGCGGCCGTCGCCTCCCAGATCTCTGCCTCCAGGGTCTTGAAGTCTGGCTCCCTCTGTAGGATGCTGGAGATGCTCCACTGCACCACGGAAAGACCTCACCCCTTTCTCCGCCTAGAGAAGTCGTGAGGTCTTTCTGCTTCCAGGCTCAGTACACCCTCAACTGCTACCCTGGACTTTACTCAAACAGCCAGGGCAGTGCGTACCCAGGGAAGCGCGCGCCCGCGCAGGGGAAACGCGCGCCAGGACAACGAACGAAGTAGGAGTATGCAGGGAAGCCCCAGGGGGATCCGTGACTCGCAACCGCCGGTCGCCGCGCTCGGGAGCGCGGTCCTCCACGGTTTGTCCGAACTCGGCAGGGCCGCCCTGATGCTGGCCGCGGCGCTCCGCTGGGTACTCCGCGGCCGGCTGGAGGTCCGCGAGACGGTGGCCCAGATCAACCGCATCGGCGTCGAGTCCGTGCCGGTCGTCCTGATCACCGGCGCCTTCTCGGGCATGGTCGTGGCCTTTCAGACAGCGCGGCAGCTGGCGGATTTCGGCGGTCAAGGCTTCGTCGGCGGTCTCGTGGGCCTATCTCTGGCCCGTGAGGCCGCACCGGTCTTCACCGCGATCACCGCGGCCGGCCGGGTGGGCGCTGGGATAGCCGCGGAGATCGGCACGATGGCCGTGACCGAACAGATTGATGCCCTGCGCGTGCTGGCCACCGATCCGGTACGCTACCTTGTGGTCCCGCGGCTGGCTGCGGCGGCCATGGCGCTGCCGATCCTGACCGTCTTCGCAAACGTCGTAGGAGGGGTCGGCGGATACACCGTGGCTACCGCCGCCGGTATCAGCAGCGGCGCCTTCATATCGTCGCTCCAACGGTTTCTCTGGCCGTATGACCTCGTGGTCGGCCTGATCAAAGCGGTGTTCTTTGGGCTCATCATCGCCTCGGTGGGCTGCTACCGGGGGCTGCACGCCACCGGTGGGGCGGACGGCGTGGGACGCGCTACGACCGGCGCTGTGGTTGCAGCGATTGTGCTGATCCTGGTGTTCAACTACTTCCTGGACCTAATATTCTTCTAGACCAGGTGGCCGCGTAAGACGATGGGAAGGGGAATGGGCGAGGAGAAGGCGATCGAACCTCATCCGCCGGGCACGCCGGGCGATGCGGTCATCGCCGTGTCGGATCTCTGGAAGTCGTTCGGCCCGACCGCGGCGCTGGCCGGCATTTCCATAGAGGTCCGCCGCGGCGAGATCCAGGTAATCATGGGCCCCAGCGGTTGCGGGAAGAGCGTCCTGCTCAAACACCTCGTGGGGCTAGTCAAACCCGATCGGGGCGAGGTCCTGGTTTTCGGACAGCCGGTGCACGCCATGTCGGACCACGAGCTCGACGCGCTGCGGATCCGGATCGGCGTCGTCTTTCAGTCGGCGGCCCTGTTTGACTCGCTCACCGTGGCGCAGAACGTGGCGTTCCCCCTGCGCAGACACCGCCACATGACCGAGAGGGAGGTCGCCGGGCGCGTACGCGATCTGCTGGCGCTCGTGGAGATGGACGGCACCGAGGACCTCGTGCCGGCGGCGCTCTCAGGGGGCATGCGCAAGCGCGTCGGCATCGCCCGCGCCCTGGCGCTCGACCCTCCTCTCATCCTGTATGATGAACCTACCAGCGGGCTCGACCCGCTGACCGCGCACACCGTGGACGGCCTCATCCTGCGGCTGCGGGCGGAGTTGGGGGTGAGCTCGGTGGTCGTCACCCACAGCTTGGACAGCGCCTTTCACCTGGCCGACCGGCTGGCGGTCATGGACTCCGGCCGCCTGACCGCCGCCGGCACGCCAGACGAGATCCTGGCATCCACGGACCCGTTCGTCCGGCGGTTCCTGGACACCCGTGCGATCGAGGTGAGGGCTTCATGAGCATGGAAACCAAGGTGGGGATCGTCACGCTGCTGGGGGTCGTCGCGCTGGTTGGATCCATCGCTTTGCTGCGCGGAGGGTTCGCATTCCGCGATCCCGACTACACCCTGCACCTCCGGGTGGCCAACGCCGGCGGTCTGACCCTGGGGGCTCCGGTGCACATGGCAGGGATCGATGTCGGCCGCGTGAAGCGACTCGGCCTCACGCCGGAGAAGAAGGCGGATGTCGTTCTCAGCGTGCGACACGGGGTTTCCATCCCGGAGGGCTCACGCTTCTCTATCACCTCCTCAGGGTTGCTGGGTGACCGTATGGTAACGATCATCCCGGGCCCGCCCGGCGCTCCGGCCCTTGCACCAGGGTCGGTGGTGGTGGGCACCGAGCCCCTGACGACCGACGAGCTGCTCGAGCGCGTGGTTTCGGTGGCCAGGCGCGCAGAGGAGGCGCTGTCGAGCGTCAACCGGGTCATAGGCGATCCGAACCTTGCCGAAGGCCTGCGCGAGACCGTGCTCAACGCGCGCGAGGCATCGGCCCGGATGGCACGCGCGGCCGACCACGTGGAGCGCACGACGCGGACGCTCGACCGCACTGTGACCGGCGAGGTCCCGGAGATAGCCAGGCAGTTGCGCGGCATGGCAGAGGAGCTGGCAGGGGCAGCCGGAGAGGTGCGGACGCTGGTCAGGCAGGTGGCGGCGGACGGTCGGACGGCAGAACAGGTTCGGGCGGCCGTGGCCTCGATCCAGAAGGCAACCCAGGGGATCGAGAAGATGGTGGGTGATCTCTCCGGCGTGGTCAACGAACAGGAGGTCCGCGCAGTGCGGTCCTCGCTGGCCGAGGCTCGGACCGCGATCACCGATGCCAAGCTGGCCGTGGGCGAGGCCCGTGCCGTGATCGGCCGCGCCGACCGCGTGGTCGAGCGGGTCGGGCGGATCCTGCCCGAACGGCTGGAACTCCCGGACTTCCGCAGCGCCTACCGGCTCGAATACGCCTTCTGGCACGACGGAACGCGCCTGGGACACGACGTGAGCTTCACTTTGCTGCCGGACGCGCCGCGCACCTACCTGTTCACGTGGCGAGAGGTCGGAGGGGCGAACCGCATCGGACTGCAGGCGGGCAGCAGGCTGGACGAGCGGATGTTGTTCCGCTACGGGCTGATAGACTCACACCTGGGTGTCGGCCTGGATTACAAAGCGTCGCCCAGCATCTCGTACGCCGTGGACCTGTACAACATCAACAACATCAGCCTGAACCTGTATGCCCGCTACTACCTCCGGCCGGATTACGGCATCACCCTGCGGGCTCAGGGCGTGTTCTCCCAGCCGACCTTCGGGCTTGGGATGTTCAAGAGGTTCTAGCCGGCCAGCACCGCCTGGAACGCCCTGGCCACGACCGGCACGTCATCGGGCACGATATGCCGGTTCGTCACAAGCCGGATCCGGCGCGGACCCGAGGCGCCAGCCCAGACGCCGTGTTCCCGCAGACGCTCCGTGACCGCGCCGGCCTCGTGGCCGACGAGATCTACCCGAACGATGTTGGTCTGCACGCGGGCCAGATCAATCTGCAGCCCAGGAATGCCGGCAAGAGATGCGGCCAGCGTGCGCGCAGTCCGGTGGTCGTCGGCGAGACGGTCCACCATCTGCTCCAGGGCCACGATCCCGGCTGCGGCCAGCACTCCGGCCTGACGCATCCCGCCCCCGAGCATCTTGCGGAAGCGCCTTGCGCGGTCCACGAACCCGGACTCGCCGCAGAGCAGCGATCCCACCGGCGCAGAGAGCCCCTTCGACAGGCAGAACGCCACCGAGTCAACCGGCGCCGACAGCGCCGCCGCCGGCACGCCCAGCGCCACGGCGGCGTTGAACAGCCGCGCCCCATCCATGTGCACGGGTATTCCGTGCCTGTGGGCGGTCGTGGCCAGATCCTCGATCTGCCGAAGAGGAATCACCGTTCCCCCATGCCGGTTGTGGGTGTTCTCCAGGCAGACCAGCCGCGTTGGAGGATAGTGCACGTTCGGCGGCCGTAGCGCTGCCTCGAGCTGCTCGCCGGTGATGCACCCCCACTCGGTCGGCAGGGCTCGCGGCATGGTTCCGGCAAGGGTGGCTAGCGCCCCACCCTCGTAGTGCAGAATGTGGGCCTCGGAGTCGGCGATTACCTCGTCGCCCTTCTGGGTGTGGGCCATGACCGCCAGCAGGTTGGCCATGGTACCGCTGGGAACGAAGATGGCAGCGGCCTTGCCCGCGCGCTCTGCGGCCAGGGTCTCCAGCGCGTTGATCGTGGGGTCTTCACGGTAGACGTCGTCGCCGACCTCGGCGCGCGCCATTGCCTCTCTCATCGCCTCGGTGGGATGTGTCACGGTATCGCTGCGCAGGTCTATGGCGCGCGCCGTGCGACCCTCCAGCCGCGGCAGGGCGCTACTGCTCATGGGGAGCCCTGGACGCGGAGTACAGGCCTATGCCGCGGCCGGCCACGGCCGATCCGACATAAGCCATCAGGAACAGCAACACTCCCTTCAAAGCCAGAGTCCGCAGCGCCTCGCCCGCGTCCACCGCAGGGGCAGGGCCCGTGAGTTGCCCGATGACGCCGGCCCCTGTGAGGTCCCGGTAGGCCAGCGTGAAGACAATCACCAGAAAAAGGATCCCCAACAGGAACACTGCCAGGCCCAGCCGCCTTCCCGATTGATCGCTCTCAGAGCGCACTTTGTTCATCCATCCCCCTCCGACGCGTATTCTGCTGCGGCCGGCTACGATCCGGCACCGACCAGCGCTGACCCACAGCGGCACGTCCGCTCGCCAGGCACCGCGGCCACCACGCCCAGTATCAGATCCCGCAGCCGGGGAAGGTTGGCCTGAAAGCTGCGGAGCACCTCTTCCGCGCTGACGGGTGAGGCCTGCGGGTCGCCCTCCACGCCCACATCATAGTCGGTTATCAACGAGATGTTCAGGTAGCAGAGTTCGGCCTCCCGGGCCAGGAGGGCCTCTGGATACTGGGTCATGTTGATGACCTCCCAGCCGGCCGCGCGGAACCAGCGGCTTTCTGCCCTGGTCGAGAACCTGGGGCCCTGTATGACGACCACGGTGCCCGCCGGGTGCGCGGGGAGGCCCAACCAGTTGGACACCTCATGCGCCACGCTCCGGAGCTGCGGGCAGTAGGGATCGGCCAGGCTGACGTGCACGGTCTCCGGCCCGTCAAAGAAGGTATCGCGCCTGCCGCTGGTTCGGTCCACGAGTTGATCGCAGATGACGAACTCGCCCGGACGGACATGGGCCTGCAGGCTGCCCGCGGCCGCCGGTCCAATGACGCGGGTCACCCCAAGCTGCTTCATTGCCGCGATGTTCGCACGGTAGTTGATGGCATGCGGCGGAAACTGGTGTCGCCGGCCGTGCCTGGGAAGGAACGCCACCTTTCGGCCCGCGACCTCACCCAGGGTGACCAGGTCGCTGGGCTGCCCGTACGGGGTCTCGACCTCTACCTCCCGCGCGCCCTCAAGAAGCGAGTAGAATCCTGAGCCACCGATGACGCCGATCTCTGCCTCGTTCATGCGGCCTCACGCCTCCTCCTGCACAAGTCGCGCCCGCACAAAGATCGGCCCGGCGCCGCCGGGCCGTCAACCTTAGAGGGTTGGCTCTGCGTGGGTACTATTTCTCTGCTCCTGCAGCCCCATCCTGCCCGAGCAGGGCCGCGATCTCCGCAAGCACGCCCCCTGCGCTCGCCCGGATCGTGATCGCGGCCCGGTCGTCGTACGGCGTCGGCTCGTGGTTGACGATGATGAGCCTGCCGCCGCCCTCCAGCACTTCCAGGGGCAGGTAGGCCGCAGGCGTAACCTGAAGCGATGAGCCCACAACGAGCATCAGGCGGCTGGCACGGGCCGCCCGCACCGCGGCCTGCCACGCTTCCTCTGGAAGAAGTTCGTCGAAGAGGACCACGTTGGGCTTCAGGAGCCCGCCGCAAGACGTGCAGCGCGGAAGGCTGCCGGCCTCCAGGGCGGCGCGCAGTTGCGCGGCGTGCCCCAGGTCTCCACACCCGATGCACACCGACTCCCGCAGGTTGCCGTGCAGTTCGATGACGCGGCAGGATCCTGCTGCCTGGTGGAGGCCGTCCACATTCTGCGTGACCACGGCCTTCACCCATCCTGCGCGCTCCATCGCCGCAAGAGCACGGTGCCCGGCGTTGGGAGCCGCGCCGGCCAGTGAACTGAGCCGCTCGCGGTAGAAGGTGTAGAAGATCTCAGGGCGACGCTCGAGCGTACGGCGTGACGCAACCGCGATGGGGTCCACTCCTGCCCACAGGCCGGACTCCGACCGGAAGTCGGGAAGGCCCGACTCGGTGCTCATGCCGGCGCCGGTGAAGACGATTGCTCCTCCGGCCGCCCTGACCATCGAGGCCGCCTCAGGCGCGCCCATCACAGGTCGGTCAGCCACCCGTCCGGGCCGAACGGCCACTCCCGGCTCTCGCCGATCTCGACCCCTTCCTGGCCCCGCATCTCCTCGGACACGACCCGGGATACCAACAGGCGCTCCAGGTGTAGGGTGTTCGGAATGCGCACCACCCTGGCCCCCCGAGGTTCAACGATGCCCAGCGTCTTGAACGCGGCTGCTATCGCGTCGCGGTCGCATGAGAGGGTGATGGGAATGAACGATCTGGTTATGAACGTGCTCGTAATGGCGTTCAGGTTCGTGATCTCCCGGTCTATGGCATTCACCAGACGCTGCGTTGTGAGGTCGGCAAGACCGATGCCGTTGGCATTGCCCTCGGACTCGGGCGAGAGGCGCAGGGCCACGATGCGGCCGATCCGGGGAGAAGCGGGCTCTGGGAATCCGGGGATGCGCATCCGCCCGATGATGTTGGGGTCCATCCCGGTGCCGGAGAAGTTCTTGCCGACCTGGTCCACCACGAGGACATCCAGGTTGTCCACGGGCAGGCGTGGCATCATCTCGCGCGCCCTGGCAAAGAGCGCAACCTCTCCCTCCACCAGTTCGTGCGGTGAGAGCGCCTCGACTATCGCGGGCTCGTCGCGCGCATTCTCAACGACGGCCAGCCCTCCCACGACCATGCCGCGATCAAGGTAGACCTGTGCCATTGCGCGGATCGCTTCCGGCAGTGCGGTCAGCCCCTGCCGGTGGATCTGCTCTGCCCCTTCCACCTTGCCGAGGCCGACCCCGAGCATCTTCATGAGGCCGCTGCCAAACGGCTCGAAGAAGATCGTGTGGGGCTTGATGCGGTTGATCACCAGTATCCCATCGCAGCCGGCGGCGGCGCGGTCGCAGAAGACGGCCAGGCCGTCCGGCGTGTGCCCGATGACAACGGTCTCCATGCGCGTGGAGATCGTTGCGCCCACGGTCTCCTGGGTAATGCCAAGATGCGCGAGCAACCGCCGCTGCCCCTCGCTCGTACCGCCGCCGTGGCTGCCCATGGCGGCCACGACCAGCGGATCGGCCCCGCAGCAACGCAGGTAGTCCACCGCGGCCCGCAGCACAACCGCGATCTGGGCGATCCCCCGGCTGCCCGCGGTGAGCGCGATGCGCTTCCCCCTGATCCGCGGAGCCATCTCCAGGCGCGCCAGTGCCTGAAGGGTCGCCTCCTCGACATCGGGAATCCGTGCGCCGGGCAGGCGCCGGCGCACAGGATGCATCTCCGGAAATGCTGTCATCAACGACCGAACGGCCTTCCTTCCGGGGGCTGGTCCTCCCCGGGCTCCTGCCACTGGGTGCGCTGGCGGCGCAGCCGCGCAATGTAGAGGCGGGCCGCCGTTTCCATGGAGGCGGCGCGGGCCGCTGCCTCGGCTTCATCCTCGATGCGCCACCGATCGGCGGCGGCGTACTCGGCGTCGTCGGGGACCGGCGCTTTGCTTACAACGGCCGCAGCCATCGCCGCCGCGCGCGCCAGGCCCTGCTCGATCGCCGGCAGGCGGCGGAGCGCGATCTCGGCCGCGAACCCCACCATAGCCATGGCACCGAAGAGGGGCCACAGCGGCCGTGACCTGCGCTCGGGAGAAAGCGGGGGGGCCAGGGCCTCGGCAGGCGTTGCCACGACGCGCGCGCCTGCCGCCTCGACCATTTGCGCGATCACCGCTCGGTTCAGCCCAACCTGCCGGAGCTCCGGCGAGTACGGTACAGCCATCGGGAGCGCAAACCGGCCCGTCTGGCGGCCGCCCTCGGACGCGGCCACCCTGACGAGATACCCCCCGGGCGGCGGAAGCGGAAGGTCGGCCTCGTACCAACCCGGCCGGGTCTGGAGCATGGGCGCTGTTCCGGCGTCGCCACCGTCGCCGACAAGGGTCACGGCGGCCTCCCAGCCCATGTAGGGAGAGCCGTCGGTGGCACGCGCGTCGAGCACGATGCGCACGCGCTCGCCGACCGTCTCGGCGTGGACGTCCAGCGATCCGGTCTGGCGGCTCATCGCCCAACGCACGGGCTGGGACCAGAACCGCGCCGCGCCGCTCCAACCGCTCCAGGGAGCGGTCCACCGGAACCGCGCGTCGGTCGTAATCGCCACTGCCCGTCCGGCGCCGTAGTTCCATGCCGCCAGGATCGGATCGTCGTGAGGGGAGGTCAGGATCACCTCCGCGGACGGCTTGGGCACCGACGCGAGGTAGCCCAGCAGCGGGGGCACCGGTCCCAGCTCCGCAACCATCGCCGAGGTGCCGGCGACGCGCGGGGTGAACCGTTCCCCCACCACATACGTCCGTGTTGCCAGGAGCGCCTCTGCCGCGAGGATCCTGGGGATGCTGTAGGCATCTTGGGCAACGTACGCCCGGCCGCGGCCCCATCCCGCGATGCTGCGCATGATCTCGACGTCGGCGTCACGGCCTATGGCGACCGTGCTCACGGTGATCCGTTCGGAGGCCAGCGCGGTGGCAAGACCGCGGAAGTCGCCGGGATCGGTCTGCCCGTCCGACAGCACTATGATGTGCTTGACCCTGGCTTCTACACCTCGCAGCGCCTCGCGTGCCGCCACCAGCGCCGGATGCAGGTTCGTGCCGCCTCCGGCGCGGATACGGCTCACCTCTTCCAGGATGCGTGCGCGCTGCGATGCGGCCGTGGGTTGCACGAGCCAGCGGGGCGCCTGATCAAAGGCCAGGACACCAACCACGTCGCGCTCTCCCAGCAGGTCTACCACAGATTGAGCGGTTTCCTTGGCCAGCTCCACCTTGGCCAGTTCGTTGCCGAAACCACCCATGCTCCCGGAGGCATCGAGCACCAGGATCACGGCCATCGTCGGTATCGCCAGCCGGTGCCGCACGTCCATGCTGACGGGAAGCGCCTCCTCCAGCGGGGTCCCGGCGTACCCGCCGATGCCGAAGCTCTGGGTGCCGCCCACTGCCACCAGCCCGCCGCCGCCGATCCGGACGTAGTCGCGCAGCGCGGCCATCTGCCCTGGAGAGAGCAGGTATGCCGGCACATCGTCGAGCACAACGGCCGCGGTTCCGTGGTACCCTGCTGCTGATCCTGGAAGCTGGGCAGGCGAGATCCTGCGCACGGAGAGCCGCTGCGACTCCAGCAGGGATGCCAGCGGGCCCGCGCGCTCGCTCGTATAGACGACCGACGGCCCTCCAGAGATGAGCCCGAGCGCGAACGCCCGGTTGTTTCCTGGCTCGGCGTCCGGGGATGCCTCGATCGTCGCGTCTATGCGGAGCAGCCCGGGCTGCGCAGCCAACACCTCCAGGTCCACACCGGTCCGGCCCGCACGCAGGTTCAGGTCCCGCGCGAGCAGCAGGACCCCATTGGCCCGAACGCGCAACTCGGCCTCGGCCGGCGCGGATGCGCGCAGGGCTACTGTGACTGGTGCCCGCTCACCCACCGATACCAGGGGCGGCACCGTAACCTCTTCGACCAGCACGTCCGGAGCAGGATCAGACGCCATCGGTGCCACGACCAGTTCAATACCGCGGGCCCGAACCTCCGCGAGAGCCGGCGCAAGATCTCCGGCCGTGGCCTGGCCGTCGGTCAGCAACACGAGCCGGCGCGCGGCACCTGCGGGGAAGGCCGGGATGGCGCGCTGGATGGCCGCGGCTATGTTGGTGCCATCGGTTCGCGGCCGCGATGCCATTGCCAGTCTGGGATGCTCGGAGGGCGCCTCCTCCAGTTCGGAATTGTATCCAAATGTCACCAGTCCAACGCGCATGCCAGGACCGGCCCGGGACCGCGCCTCGTCCAGGAACGCACGCATCCGCCGCGCGCCCGCCGGACCGATGCTGTCGGAGCGATCGGCGGTTAGGATCACGGTCAGATCTCCCACCGCGGATGCGATCTCAACCCCGGCGAGGCCCAGCACCAGAAGCGTGATCACACACATCCGCAGGGCCGCGAGGTTCTTCCTCCTGCGCGGCCGCGGCAGCAGACTGCGGGTCCACAGCCACCACTCCACCGCGATCAGGACCGACGCGAGCCCAAGCAGCCAGCGCGCCAACGGGACATGTGCCGGAAGCCGGACGGGCGGCGCGGTAGTGCTGATAGGGGAAGGCGCGACCTGGAGTTCCGACTCACGCCGATCCACGGCGGGCACTACCCAGCGCCGTTCCCATCCGTCGGTTCGGAGCCGGTAGGCACCCACGCGCTCGAACGGCGGCAGCAGAAAAGTGCCGTCCCGGGCGAGTACCTGCCGGGTACTACCCGCGGGATCGTGCAGCCAGGCCTGACGCCAGGGGCCGGCCAGCACTACCGGTGCGCTGCCCGGCGCCAGCGCCGAGCCGCCGCCCGCAAGCCAGTCCAGCGCATTGGCAATCAGTACCGGAAAAGCCGCGCTATGTGGAAGATCGCTCGCTGCCAGCGAGAACGGCAGCACCACGGCCCGGATGCCACGCCCCTCGTAGGCCCACACCAGCGGTACGTCGCCCTCGGCCAACACGGTGCCGGCTTGGGGCCGGAGTGCAATGGCTTCACCCACACGGACGCCGCGCAAATCAGCCATACGCATGACCCTATGGGTGGCAGATACCGTGCGGACTACCTGCTCGGCGGCGTCACCCTCGACGCGCACCGGCAGGTTGGAACCTACGGTACCTATCAACAGATAGGCGCCCGGAGCCAGTTCGGTCGGCGGCACCCTGTCGAGCACCACAACATCGGCCCCTCCCCATTCCGAAGGCGCAATCTTGTCGGTGCGCGAGAACCCTGCGAGGGGCACAGCCCGCAGTGCCGCATCCAGCACCGGGTTGTCCTCGCCCGCCACGAGCACACGCGGCAACCATTCCCGGCCGGCCGCGGCCACGGCCCGGTCGTCCGCGGCCAGCGCGTCGTGGCCCTCCAGCGAGGCCGCCACCTCCCCGCTCGTCGCGCCCAGGTCGAAGACAGCGGTTCTGGGGGTCCCGGGAACGAGGTCGAGGTTACGGCGGGCGATGGTCTGCCCACCTGCCGTAACCACGAGCGCCCGATCAGGGAAACTCCCGCCGAAGGCCTCAACCCTTACCAGCAGACGCGTGTTGCCCAGGGCGTCGGTGCGCGCGTGCACCGCGGTCACGGCCGCGTTGGGCGCCCCATCTCCGACCCTGTGCCAGCGCACGCGCGGGTCCGCCGGGGGCTGGTCGCCAAAGAGGTGCACCTCTGCGGGCCGTCCGTGCGCACGCAGGCTGCCGGCCAGCGCCAGCGCCTCGGCGACCGAGTCACCGGCATCGGATGCCCGCAGGCCGCCAAGCGCCCTCCCCAGCACGGCGCGATCGGTTGTGAAATCAACGAGCATCACAGGGCGGGCGCCCGCGGCGAGCAGCGCAACGGGCTGGCGCGGAGAGAGCCCGGCCAGCAACGCCCGGGCCTCCTGCTGCGCTGCGGCCAGGCGGCTGGGCCGGACATCCGTCGCCTGCATGCTGGCGCTGGTGTCCACCACCATGATCACCCCGTCGCCGGCAAGGCCTGGAAGCGAGATGGAGGGCCGGGCAAGCGCCAGCGACAGGAGGGCAATCGCCATCACCTGAAGCAGCAGGAGCAGATTGCGCTCGAACCGGCGCACCGGCATCCGGGCCACGAGATCGCGCGCTGCCCGCTCCCAGAGCAGCGTGCTGGAGACCACGCGGGGCTCCCGGCGCGCCCGCAGCATATAGAGCAGGATCACCAGGGGAACAAGGGCCAGCCACCAGAGCGCTGCGGGCGCGCCGAGGACCATCAGGCGATGAGCCCTCCCCGCCGCAGGTACCGGAGCACCAGGTCCTGGAACGGGATCGAGGTGGAAGCGCGCAGGTACTCCACTCCAAGCCTCAGAGCGGCCCGCTCGATCTCATCAAAGTACCGGTCCCGTGCGCGCGCGTAGGCCGCGGCAGACGCGGCGTCCGCGGTGACATCCACGGCGGAGCCGGTCTCGCTGTCCACAAGGCGCAGGTCGCCGTCGAGGACCGGGGCCAGCTCGTCGTCAGAGAGCAGGTGAACAAGGAAGGGCTCGAAGCGATGGTATCTGGCCAGGCGCAGCCCGGCCTCCACCCCGCCGGGGAGCATCAGGTCCGAGATCACGACCAGGATTCCGCGCCGCCGGGTGCGGACCGCATACTCCTCCAGCGCCGCGGCGAGATCGCTCGTGCCGGAGGGAGTGATGCCCGCCAGGAACCTAAAGAGAGCAAGGACTCCTGCCCTTCCCCGGCGCGGCGCCAGCGTGCGGACCGCGCGATCGCTGAAGGCCACCGCACCCACGCGGTCCAGGTTGGCCAATCCGATATAGCCGAGCGCGGCCGCGGTCTTGACCGCGTAGTCCAACTTGGAGGGCGATCCCCACCCCATTGATCCGCTGGAGTCCACGAAGAGGTGCACGCTGACATCCTCGTCCTCGCTGAAGAGCTTGACGAAGAGGCGATCCAGGCGTGAGTAGATGTTCCAGTCCACGTACCGGAAGTCATCACCGACCTGGTATGGACGATAGTCGGCAAACTCCACACCGCGGCCCATCGTCGCGCTGCGGCGCTCACCCCGGATTCCGCTCCGGTTCAACCGGCGCGAGCGCAGCGTGAGGCGTTCCAGCCGCGCCAGGAACTCCGGTTCGAGCAGCAGCGGCGCCCCGGTCATGGACTCCAGGAAGCAGCCGGGGTCGGCGGAACCTCGGCCAGGATGCTGCGGATCACCTCGTCAGGATCTACCCCTTCGGCCTCGCCTTCGAAGTTCAGGATGAGGCGGTGTCGCAACGCGCCCGGGGCAACGGCCTGGATGTCATCCGTGCTGACGTTGAACCTGCCTTCGGCAAGGGCGCGCACCCTGGCCGCAAGCAGCAGTGCCTGCGCCCCCCTCGGACTGCTGCCGTAGCGGACATAGCGGCGGGCTAGGGAACCCGCCGCCTCGTCGCCCGCATGGGTGGCACGCACCAGCCTGGCGGCCAGCAGCCGGACGTGATCCGCCGCAGGCACCTCACGTGCCAGTGCCTGCATGGCCTTGATCTCAACCCCGGTTGCCACAACGCTCGGGACCGGCTGTGTCGAGCCCGCTGTCCGATCCATGATCTCCAGCAGCTCGCGCAGCGTGGGGGATTCAACCTTGAGCTTGAACATGAACCGGTCAATCTGCGCCTCGGGCAACGGGTAGGTCCCTTCCATCTCGATCGGGTTCTGGGTGGCCAGGACCAGGAACGGCTCCTCGAGCACGTATGGACCGCCCGGCGCCGTGACGCTACGCTCCTGCATCGCCTCCAGCAGCGCGGACTGCGTCTTGGGGGTGGCGCGGTTGATCTCGTCGGCCAGAACGATCTGTGAGAAGATGGGCCCCCGCTGGAACTGGAAGTAGCGCCGGCCGTCGGCGTCCTGCACCACCACGTTCGTGCCGATGATGTCCGCGGGCATCAGGTCGGGCGTGAACTGTATCCGCGAATAACGCAGGTCCAGGCACTGGGCCAGCGTCTTGACCAGCAGCGTCTTGCCCAACCCGGGGACGCCTTCCAGCAGAACATGGCCGTTGGCGAACATCGCGTACAGCACGTGCTCTATCAGCGTCTCGTGCCCGACTATGACCCGCTGGATCTCGCGGCGGATCGCGGCATAGGTGTTCCGGAACGTGGCGGCATCCATCAACGGATCATCTCCTCGCCCTCGCGCGGCGGTCTAGCGGGACCCGGCCAGCGCCTCGAAGTACCTGCGGACTATCTCACGATATTCCGGTGGGATGCGCATGCGCGACATGTAGCGGTCGGCCTCAGCGCGCACCGCCTCGCCCGCGCGTCCCGGGGCTACCCGCACCTGTCCTTGCCTGCCGGGTCCCAGCAGGTCCGAGGTCGCGGCACGGCCCTCGCCCTGCATCCCGCGGATGCGGGTCTGCGGGCGTTCGCCCTCCAGCCGGGGAGTGCGCTCTCCCATCCTGTCCTGGACCGCGCCCTGCCCGGCGGTCGTCCCCTGGTTGGGGCCCGGAGGCGGCTCCTGCTCGGCCGGTCCCTCTCCCTGCTGGATCTGCCGCCGCCCTGGCGCCGCGCCCCCCGGCTGCACAGCGGCCTCGGGCTGCTGCTCCGACTGTGTGGGCGCGCCGCTTCCTCCTCGTGCTATCCGGTCCGCCGACCTGCGCAGGTCGCGCTGCGCCTGCGTCAATCCCTCTTCGTCGGCCAGCATCGCCCGGAGCTCCTCCATATCCAAGGCGCCCTGCCGCAGCGCCTGCCTGGCCCCTGCGGTGTTCCCGGCAGCCGCCTGCCGCCGGGCCGCCGCCGCCTGCTCCCGCCCGCGAGTTGGGACCTCCCCCTCGCTCCCACCCTGAGACAGGGCTTCGAGCTGGCGCATCAAGGAACGGCGCTCCTCGGGGGAGGGGTTCTGCGCCAAGCGCTCGGCGATCTCCCGGAACTGCCTGATGGTCCGGTCCAGGGCGGCGCGCTGGCGGAGGAGCTGCTGCGGCAGGGCAGGATCGGGCATGGCCAGCTTCTCTCCTGCCTTCTCGCGGCTGGCCCGCACCTGCCGGCGCGAGGCCTCGATCTGACGGCCCAACGACTCTATGCGCGAGAGCGCCTCGTAGCGGTCCAGCTGCTCGCGCTGGAGGTTCTCACCCAGGCGCCGGAGTGAACCTGCCATGCGTCGGGCGGCCCGGGCCCGATCAATACGCGCCTGGCTGTCCATCGCGTCGGCCGCCCTCTCGATCCGGCGGCCTTCCTGACGGATGGTCTGCGCCACCTTGCGCGCAGGCGTCCCGGGTACCGAGACCCCGGTAAGGAGCCAGCCGACCGCAACCGTAACAGCGGCCAGCCCCACGGCGGCCCACATCGTACGACCGGGCAACCACCCAATGCGCCCCTCGGGTGCCTGGACCGCTGCCCAGCGCGCGGCATCGGCCACCACAGCGGTTGACAGCGCCGTGGGAGGGTGCGTTCCAGCCAACACCTCAACAGCGGTCGCCATCCGGTCTCTACCTTCGAACCGGTGGTCCAGGACCTGCGCGGCCAAGAGGGGCGGCACGCGCCAGGTGGCGAACAGCAGCAAGAAGGTGAGTACGCCGGCAGCCAGACCCAGTCCGCAGAGCAATGCGTAGGGCAGGGTGATCGGGATCACGGCGCGCGCAAGCACGAGCGTCAGCACTGCTAGGATCCAACTCAGCGCGACCCGTCCACTCCACAGCCAGGCGCGGTGCGCGGCCAGGCGCCAGCATGCACCCGCAACGGCATCGAGGACCTCGGTGCGCTCCATCTGACCCCGGTTCCCAGTTGGAGCTGCCATCGTTTGCCCTACCCTCCTCGGCCCTCGGCCCGCATTGCGTCCACCTGACCGGCGATCAAGCGGACACCCAGGGCCGAGATGGCCAGATAGGCCGTGCCAGCAACACCCATCCACCAGTGCCACCCGCTGTTCACTACGAGGTCAACCATGCGGACCGGGCTGGCCGCCCACAGTGGCTCGGGCAGAGCCGCCGTCCCTCCGAACAACGCGGCCAAAGATCCCCAGTGCACGATCGTGCGCGAAAACTCCGAGACAAAGCGTCCGCCCAACCAGGCCCCCCAGACCCCTGCGGCAGTGGCAACGGCCACGGTCAGCACTCCGGCCCAGGCAACCGTTGCCATCTGGCCGCCGCGCAGGGCGGTGCCCAGCACCACAAGTGGGAGCAGGATCGCGACCAGGTAGAGGGCGTAGATGGCGCTGGATTGCCACTTGCCGGCGGCTATGGCCTGCGCAGGGAACGCGGACACAGCCAGGTCCGGTATCCCCTTCTCTCCTTCCAGTGCCAGCTCCAGTGAAGCGACGGCCGACGACACATAGGTGACCATCAGCATCTGGACCGTCAGCAGCAGCGAGAGGAGTTCGGCGTCGCGCAGCCCGAAGGCGCCGGACTCCGCGGGCAGTGTCAGCAACACCAGAGCCCCGAAGGCCGCCAGCATCGCGGTCTGCGTCCAGATACCCCGGGATGTACCCAGCCGTACTCGCAGATCCCCTCGGGCCACGGCGTTGATGCCTGGCATGGCCGCACCTCGGCCGCTACTCACGGCGCTGTGAGAGGTACCAGTACGAGCCGCAACGACCGCTCTGGTCGGTTGCCCCAGTGGAGTCCGCCCGCAGGATCACGGGTCCAACCTAGCAACCAGGCCGACTCATCTCCAAGTATAGCACCGGCCCCCAGGCGCGCGAACGCCCAAGCCAGCAGGGCGGGATTGGGATCTGCGCGCTGGATCCTTCCAGGGGCCTGCCACTGCCCGTCATCGAGCGCGATCCGCTCGGCGGGCCCCACCGCTGGAATCGCCTGGACCCTGCCGGCCGCGTACACCCAGGCCGGCTCGAGCCTGTGGCCTGAGCGGTTGGCCACGGTGACCTCGGCCCCACCAGGCATCGGTACGAAGGTCCCGGTAATCGGCAACGGCACGATCGCGGTGCCGGTGAAGGGCACGCCCCCGGCAGTGCTCTCTATCGAGGATCCGTTGGAGTGCACAACGCGAAGCCGGGCCGGAGTTGACGGGCGCAGCAGTAGGTCGCGTCCCGTCACCACGGCTGCGCCCTCGCCGTGCGCGTGGATTCCCCTTGCGGCGACCGCGAGCAGGCCGTGGCCGGTTCCCGGCAACCCCTCGATCACGCCGGAGGCAACCACGCCGGATGCAGCGCGGCGGGCGAACTGAGCCGTCCGCACGGCCGCACCGGTGGCAACCGCCAGCACCAGGACAGCTGCGATCATGCCCGCAGGTCGGAGCCCGGCCAGGAACCGGCTGAGCCTGCGCACCGTCAGCAGGTATGCGAGAACCAGTAGCCCGATCGCGGCCTGCGCGCGCGGCGGTACGCCGCGATCCGGTGGCACCGTGGCCTCGAGGCCCGGCGCCAGGAACGGGAGGTCGCCAGAGAGCACCTGCTCCCATGCCCGATCCTGTGTGGACCGGCCGCGGTGCTCAGGCAGGGCGGCGTCGTGCCTCCACACCGCTGTCCTGCCGAGTCCCGTGCCTCCGGCGGCCTTGCGCGCGAGCAGCGGTTCCAGCGTCGGGCCGCGCAGGTGCCGCGCATCGTCTCCCGACGGCATTGTCAGCAGCCGGCCCCCGGACCACACCCAATGGAGGATCGCCCGGCGCTGCTGATCGGTGATCCGGCGCTCATCCAGGTCCCGAACCACCAGCAGCCGGACTGCCTGATAGGCCTGCCAGACCTCTGGCAACGCCTCCGGTTCCATGTATACGACACCGATGCCGGCCAGACGCGCCACGACACCCTCGATGCCCAGCGGTTCGGCGGAGAGAACCGCCACGATCTCGTCCGCGGCGCGGAGGCGCGGCAGGGCAAGCGACGCCACCTGCCGCAGCCGGTCGTGAAACACCACGGTACCGGGCACACGCGCATCGTAGAAGATCGCCGGCACGAACACCCTCAGGCGTGCGCCCGGGGCCGCCCGAACCGGGACGGCAAAGCTCGTGCCGGCCTGGCCCCCGGGGCCGTAAGTGTCCACCTGCAGCACTCCGTCCACCCCGCCGGGCGGGGCTGTGAGATCAATCCACACCGGCGTCCAGGCACCCAACCGCGCCCGACCGTTGAAGCCAAGGCTCGCGACGGTGAGCAGTCGGTCGGCCGCGGCAAGGACAGGGACGGCAAACGCGGCCACCGCCAGGACGGCGATGGCCGCGGAAGCTACCCGGACAGGTATGAAACCGGGGTGGTCGTTGCCTAGGACTTCTCGGAAGCGGCCGGCGCGGATGGCGGCGTGGCCCCAGAGGTGCTGGCAGGGTCTTTCGGTGCGGTGTCGCCGTTGCCGGATGGCGATCTCTTCCGGTAGTCCGTGGTGTGAAACCCGCTGCCCTTGAAGATCAGCCCGACCGAAGAGTACACCTTCCTGGAATCCCCGCCGCACTGCGGGCAACCGGGCGCGGCCTCGCCCACGGGCTGGAAGCTCTCGAAATCGTGCTGGCACCGCGTGCAGCGGTATTCATAGATCGGCATCTGATACCTCCAACACCACGGGAGAACCTCTCTCCATGGCATCCACAAGTAGCAACGCGGAATCGTCCCTCATTATTCTGGGGCCTGCCAGCGATGTCAATCCCGCGGAGCGGGTCAGGCCCATCCCTACCGGGCCAGGAACCGGATGAACCAGACCGGTCCGGTGTGAGTTCCTGTATTCGTGCCAAAGGCCAACCGGGCATCATCGGGCGACCACGCCAAGGATAGGGCAACGGCCGGGTCGGGGAGTCCGATCCGGTGGCTGGCCACCAGCGCCGGAGTTCTGCGCGAGACCGAGGTTGCGTAGATCTCCGCCGTCGCCTCATCCCTCATCAAGCCGTACGCCAGCTTGTCCCCGTGCAGCGACCAGGCCAGACCGCACAGGCGCCGGACAGCAGGCGAGATCGGGGCCAGGCCGCCACCGCCGCGGCGGACAACGTAGGCGCGCTCCGCGCCAGGGCTACCAGCGACGAATGCCACCCACTCGCCGGTAGGGGAGAGCACTGCCTCCGCCACGGGAAACGGTGGTCCTGGGAGCCGGCGGGAATCCAAGTGGGCCGTGCGCACCTGCCACCACTCGACCGATGCCTCACCATCCTGTGAGGTCAGCCCCACGAAGAGATGCAACGAGTCCGGGAACCACCCCAGAGCCCCGATGTGACGCCCTTTCAGCTGCCACCTGATCTGCTGGGGTTCGGCGCCGCCGGGGCCGGCGATCCATAGTTGCGACTCCGCAGGGCCTGATCCCACGGTCCGTACCGCGAAGGCGAGCCGGTCGCCTCCCGGCGCCCAGGTTGGGCCGGCGGCAATCCCCCTGATGGGAATCCGGCGCCGGAGGCTTCCATCCGACTGAACGACCCAGAGGGCACCGCGGTCAACATAGGCCAGCGTGCCATCGGCCGGTGACCAGGCCAGGATCGTGACCGCCTCGCCAGGCGCGATCTTCCTACCTGTCGCATCGCCGACGTGATGGACCCAGACGCCGTCACGGCTGCCGTATGCAAACTGCCCACCGTCCGGCGACCAGACCATGGGGCTTAGCGCTGGCCTGTCGGTGGCGCGCACCACTTCGCCGACCCGCAGCAGCCCGATGCCAATGGGCGCTGCCCGCCGGTGCACCTGACATCCCGAGGCCGCCACGGCAACCGCCGTCACCAATAGGAAGGCAGCGGCCCCTCGGGGAAGCCCGAGTCCCTCAGCAGACGGGGTAGCGTCCCTCGGCAAGATCCTGCGACAGCTGCCGGATGTTCGCCAGTTCATAGTCGAGGATCTCGCGCACCCTTCGCTCCACGGCGCTGCGACGGGCGTGCCGCGCCAGCACGAGCTGGGCAGCGGCCACCTTGGGCTGGTCCACGGGCGATCCGATCTGGCTGAGCAGCCATACGTAGACCTCGTCAATGCCGGGAACGTCATGGTAGATCTTGTTGGCGACCTGGTGCGTCAGGATTGTGTAGATCTTGCCGACGTGCGACACCGGGTTCTTGCCTGCCGCGGCCTCGGTCCCCATCGGGCGGTTAAGCGCGATGACGCCATTCACCTTGTTCCCGCGTCCCACCTGGCCCGAGTCACCGCTCTCGGCAGAGGTACCGGTCACGGTCAGGTACATGCCTCCGATGCCGCGTCCTGGCTCGTCGAGCGTGTTCAGGTACAGTTGAGCCCTGGTGAAGGATTGTATCGTTGCCAGCCGGTCCGACACGGCCGAGTGCAGTTCGGCCTTCCTTCGGATGTAGGTGGCCTCGCTGTCAATGAACCGATCCACAAAGGCCACGGCCGCGGTCAGGTGTAGCTCGTCCCCCTTCCGGAATCCCATCACCTTGATGTCCTCCCCCACTTCGGGGAAGTGCTCCTTGAAGGTACGGGAGTTCATCATGCGCTCTATGTCCAGCACGGCCTGCTCGGTGGGCGTAAGCGGCGCATAACCCACGGCGGCGGATGTGTCGTTGGCCACGGGTGCGCCCTCGCGCTGGAATATGTCCACCAGCTCCGGGGCGCCGGGCTTGATCTGAACGTCGTATCCCACGTGCTTCTCGGAGTCCACGAAGCGCAGGTTCTCCCGAATCCACACCTTTGCGGTGTCCACCGCGATCTCTTCTACCGGGATCTCCTCACCGTTGGCCACCGCGGTCGCCCGATCGCCGAAGATCAGCCGCATCGGCTCGGTCACGATACCCCCACCCAACCGGATCTCTGCGTTGCCGGCCACCAGGAACGCCTTGTCAATGTTGTGGTGGAGAATCCGGCCAAAGCGTTGCAGGTATTCGCGGCTCAGCGCTATCGAGACCCGTTCCATGATCGCATCGCAGATCGAGTCGGGATGACCGATCCCCTTGCGTTCCACGATCTCGACCTTGTGGCGGGCTACAGGCGTGCGGGACAGAACGTCCACGGTGATGTTGCGCATTCTTACCCTCCTTGGCTGACCCGGTGTGGGCCACGCGCCACACTATAGCAGAACTGGCGGAGCGCGAGAAGCGACCGCAGGCCTCGGACTACTCCGCGCGGAGCCCGCGGCGCCTGGCGAACGCGGGCACGAGCACGGCCCCGGCCAGGAACCCCCCGATGTGTGCCCACCAGGCCACCGTCGTGACACCGGGCGCTCCCAGGGCTGCCACGCCTGACAGCAACTGAAGAACGAACCAGAGGGAGAGCACAAGCACCGCCGGCAGCTCCGCCAGGCGAACGAAGATCCCCAGCACCAGAAGAGACAGGATGCGCGCCCTCGGGTAGAGGACGATGTAGGCGCCGAGCACGCCTGCGATCGCGCCGCTCGCGCCTATCAGGGGAACGGGCGAGGACGGCGAGGTGATCACGTGCGCCAGCCCAGCGAGCACGCCGGTGACGAGGTAGAACACCAGGAACCGACCGTGCCCCATGGCGTCTTCAACGTTGTCCCCGAAGATCCAGAGGTAGAGCATGTTCCCGCCCAGGTGAGCCCAGCTACCGTGCAGGAAGATCGAGGTAATCAGGCCCAGCCAGGCATCGGGCCACGGCCCGCCTGTCACGGCCCTGGGAACCGCGCCCAGGGAAGCGTAGAGGGCCATCTGTGCGCCGCTGCCCAGGCTCTCTGCGTAGAGGAAGGCACCGACGCACGCGGCGATGAGGCCGTAGACGACAGCGGGCGACGACGCGGAGCGGGTGCTGTCCCGCAGTGGGATCACGGGGCGGGCCCGACCGCGCCGTACCGCTCGCGGGCAATCGTCCAGACCGCCTCCATGAGCGCGTCAATCAGTTCGTGCTCCGGAAGACTGGCCACGATCCCCCCGTCCCTGAAGATCAGCCCCATCCCCCGCCCGCAGGCCACGCCGACGTCGGCCATGCGCGCCTCGCCCGGCCCGTTTACCGCGCAACCCATCACCGCCACCTTCACTGGGGCCGGGACGTGGCGGAGGCGCTGTTCCACTTCCTGGGCGATCCGGATGATGTCCACCTCGGCACGGCCGCAGGACGGACAGGCCACGAACTGAACCCCGCGCGAGCGAAGCCCCAGGCTCTTGAGGATCTCATATGCGGCCCGTACCTCCTCTACGGGATCGGCCGCGAGCGACACCCTAATCGTGTCCCCGATCCCCCTGGCCAGCACCGTCCCGATCCCCACCGCGGACTTCAAGCCGCCGGCCCATGCGGTGCCGGCTTCGGTCACGCCCACGTGTAGCGGATAGCGGGTCCGCTCGCTCAGCGAAGTGTAGGCCTCAATCATCATTGGCACATCGGACGCCTTGACAGAGATGACGATGTCGTGGAACTCCAGGTCCTCCAGAACCCGCACGTCTTCCAGGGCGCTCTCCACGAGTGCGCCCGCGCAGGGCCCGCCGAATCTCCGTAGCGCGGCCTTTGACAGCGAGCCCACGTTGGCGCCGATTCGGATCGGGATCCCGCGCGCCCTGGATTCGCGCGCCACGATACGCGTGCGTTCGCGGCTGCCTATGTTGCCCGGGTTGATGCGCAGCTTGTCCACCCCGGCGTCCAAGGCCAGGAGGGCCAGGCGATGGTCGAAGTGGATGTCGGCGACCACCGGCAGTGGGCTCCTGGACTTGATCTGGGCCAGCGCCGCGGCGGCTTCGGCGTCGGGCACGGCAAGTCGCACGATCTCGCATCCTTCTGCAGCGAGCTGGTAGATCTGGGCCAGCGTTGCCTCAACGTCCCGCGTGTCGGTGGCGGTCATGGACTGCACGGCCACCGGCGCACCTCCGCCGATCTCCACCGGCCCGATCTTGACCTTGCGGGTCAGCAGACGGTGCATCCTGATTACAGTCGTGCGACGTCGCGTACGGTCAGCCCGACCAGGAGCAACAGCAGCAGGGCGAACCCGATCGTGTGCACCAGACCCTCGCGGCGCGGGTCGAGCGGACGCCTGCGCACCGCCTCCACCAGCAGGAAGGCCAGGCGGCCTCCATCCAGCGCCGGCAGCGGCAGCAGGTTGAAGAACCCGATGATCACGCTGAGAAACGCGGCCACGTGAAAGAACACCTGAGCTCCTGAATCCGCCGCCTGCGCCAGGATGCTGCCTGCGGCCACAGGCCCTCCCAGGCTGTCCAGCAGCTTGCGCTCGCGGGCCAGGGAAACCAGGGCCCTGCCTACCGCGGCCACGAGCTGCCCTGTCCGCTCCACGCCCCAGGAGAGGGCCGCCGCAGGGTTGAGGCGCTTCCAGAGCGGCTCAGGCGAGAACCCGATCCGGCCGACGCCGCGCCCTGGGTCCAGCCGGGGAGTAACGGTCACCGTGAACTCCTGCGTGCCACGGCGTATGCGCAGCTCCAATGGCCGCCCGGCGCTGCGGTGGATCGTTTCGATGATGCGCTCCCCATTCGGCATGGTGACGCCGTCTATGGACACGATCAGATCACCGCTCCGGAGCCCGGCGGCCGCTGCAGGCCAACCGCTCTCCACGGTACCGATGCGCGCGCTGGGTCCTGTCGGGATCCCGCCGGTTCCGGCGGCCACGGCCAGGATGACCACGGCCATCAGCAGGTTCATTATCGGGCCGGCGGCTATGATCGCCATCCGGGCGCCGACGCTTTTGGAGGTGAAGCTGTCAGAGCCGCTGCCGCCCTGGCTGTCCTCGCCCTCCATGCGCACGAAACCGCCCAGGGGTATGAGGTTGATGGAGTACCTCGTCCCGCCCCGCAGCCAGCCGATGATCTGGGGACCAAACCCCAGGGCGAATACGTGGACGCGCACACCGGCGCGGCGGGCCATCAGGAAGTGCCCCAACTCGTGGACGAAGATCATGGCGCCAAACGCGGCTATCGCCGCCAGTACGTTGTTCACAACCGTCACCCCGCGGGCCGAATCATCTCGGACACCCGGGCCCTGGCCCAGGCATCCGCCTCTAGAACCGCATCGAGCGTCGGGGCAGGACGCGGCTCATGTCGCGCCAGCACCTCGGCCACGGTCGCGGCTATCCCTGTGAAGCGCATCGCACCGCCAAGAAACCGCTCCACCGCTACCTCGTTGGCGGCGTTCAACACAACCGGCGCCGTTCCGCCCTGGCGCAGCGCCTGTCGCGCCAGCGCAAGCGCGGGGAAGCGCTCCGGCTCTGGACGTTCAAACGTCAAGGCGAGCCGGTCCCATTCCATCGGCGCTACCAGACCCGGGCGACGGCGGCCTCCGGAGAGGGCGTGTTGAATCGGCCCCCGCATGTCCGGCCGCGCCACCTGTGCGATCGTCGAGCCGTCCGCAAACTCCACCATGGAGTGCACGAAACTCTGTGGATGAATCACGACCTCGATCCGGTCCTGTGGAATCTCGAACAGCCAGTGCGCCTCTATTATCTCAAGCCCCTTGTTCATGAGGGTCGCGGAGTCAACCGTGACCTTCCTGCCCATGGTCCAGGTTGGGTGGGTCAGCGTCTCCTCCACGGTCACGGTTCCTAGTTCGGCCACTGGCCTTCGCAGGAACGGCCCTCCCGAGGCGGTGAGTATCAACCGGCGCACCGCGGCAGGATCCTCGCCGGTCAGGCACTGGAACACCGCGCTGTGCTCGCTGTCCACCGGGAGCAGTCTCGCACCGGTGCGCTCGCGGGCGGCTTTGACCAGATGGCCACCGGCCACCAGCGCCTCCTTGTTGGCCAGCGCCACGTCATGCCCGGCGCCCAGGGCCGCCAGCGTGGGACGCAGCCCTGCGACGCCTACCACGGCCACCAGCACCATCTCCGCCTCGGGGAGCGCGGCCAGCTCTGTTGCTGCGTCCGGCCCGATCAGCAACCTGGTGCCCGGCGGCAGGAGTCCCCGCAGACGCTCGGCAGAGGCCGCGTCTTCGATCGCGACGGCGCGCGGGCGCCACCGGCGTGCCTGAACTGCCAGATCCTCGCCTCCGCGGCGCGCCGCCAGCCCGACAACCCCCACATCGCCGAGAGCGGACGCAACCTCGAGTGCCGCCCGGCCTATGCTCCCTGTCGAGCCCAAAATCACCACCCGCGTCACAGCAGCCATCTCCACAGGTAGTACCCGGCAGGCACGCCGAACAGCACCGCGTCGAAGCGGTCCAGCACGCCGCCGTGGCCCGGGAGCAGCGCGCCCGAATCCTTGACGCCGGCCCTGCGCTTGAGGGCGGACTCCCACAGGTCTCCGGCCACCGCGGCCAGGGCGACGCCCAGGCCGATGCCGGTCAGCGATCCTACGGGCCAGTCCATCAGGAAGGCCAGAGCGGCCGCGGCCACCACCGCGGCCGCGATCCCTACAAGAAACCCTTCGACGGTCTTTCCCGGGCTGATCGAGGGGGCCAACTTCCGGCGACCCCAGGCGCGTCCGGCGAAGTACGCCGTGGTGTCGTTGGCCCAGATCAGCCCCACAACCGCCAGCGCTACCACCGGGCCGAGGGCATCGCGCATGAGGATCAGGTGAGCGAACAGGGCGCCGACATAGAACACCCCTAGCCCGGTCGCGGCAGCGTGCCTTGGCGCGGCGCCCCGATTCGCGGAAACGAGCGAAGCCGCGGCCGACGCCAGAACGAGCCCGGCCGCCAGCGCACCCGAGTCGGTCCACCGGCCCGCTGCCGCCAGGAGCGGGAAGAGCAGCGTGCCGGCGAGTACCAACACGGATATGCGGTATCCGGCCGACGCGGCCAGGCGACGGAACTCGACCGCGCCGACAGCGGAGAGGAGCAGCACCACGGCCAGCAGCGCCCAGCCGCCGAACCAGATGGCGGCGATCAGCACCGGCGCGCCCACGCACGCCGTGGCAACGCGCCGTGCCAGCGCCCGGTCCCGGGGCACCTGCGTTCGTTCAGGCACCGGTGGCGCCGCCAAATCGCCGTTGCCTCCTCTGGTACTCGTTGACCGCCGCGACGAGGTGGTGACGATCGAAGTCCGGCCAGTAGACGTCCAGGAAGACCAGCTCGGCGTAGGCCGCCTGCCACAGCAGGAAGTTCGAGAGCCGTTGCTCGCCGCCCGTCCGTATCAACAGCTCGGGGTCGGGCAGGCCGGCGGTGTACAGGCATTCGGCCAGGGCCGGCTCGGAGATCTGCTCCGCATCCAACTGCCCTTCCCGCACCCTGGCAGCCAGCGCGCGCGCCGCCCGCGTGATCTCGGCCCTGCCGCCGTAGTTGAACGCGATGTTGAGCAGCAGCGCCTGGCTTTCCACCGTCATGGCCTCTACCCGTGCGATCTGGGCGCGGGTCTCGGGCGCGATCACATCCAGATCGCCGACAACCCGCACGCGGATACCGCTCCGCTGCAATTCCTCGGCTTCGGCCACGAGCCGCTCGTGGAGCAGACCCATCAGCATGCCCACCTCGTCGCTGGGGCGTCGCCAGTTCTCGGTGGAGAAGGCGTACAGCGTGAGGATGCGGATGCCCAAATCACGGCAGCCCTCGATGGCCCGCCGGATGGCCCCCAGCCCAGCCCGGTGGCCGGCGGAGCGGGGCAGCCCTCGAGAACTGGCCCAGCGACCGTTGCCGTCCATGATGATGGCGATGTGAGAGGGAACGCGCAGGGGATCCAACGTCGCCGGGGACGGCTGTGAGTTCCGGCTAGCCACCCGGCGGCCTCGGCGCAGGCGCAAAGCGCTCGTGCGCCACCACCAGGCTGACAAGGCGGTCGGTCAGCTTCTGCTGTCGCACGACCCGCAACGCACCGGTTGGGGTTACCCGTCGTGGGCTGCGGGTCTCGGCCACCTCAACGGTGAAACCCTCCGCCTCCAGGGCAGAGCGGGCCTGGTCGAGACCGCGTCCCAGCACGTCCACCACGGGCGCCGACCTATACCTCCATGATCTCCTGCTCCTTGGCCTGGAGCAGGCGATCGAGTTGGGCGATCGTCTCGTCGGTCAGATGCTGGAGCCGTTCCAGACCCCGGCGGCACTCGTCCTCGGAGATGTCGCCGTCGTCCTCGAACTGCTCGAGCATCTCCTTGGCCTCGCGGCGAACGTTCCGGATGGCCACGCGGCCCTCCTCGGCGTGCTTGCGCGCGATCTTGGCCAGATCCTTCCGGCGCTCCTCGGTCAGCGTGGGGATGGGGATGCGAATCACGATCCCGTCGCTGCTCGGGACGAGGCCCAGGTCGCTCTTGAGAATCGCCCGTTCGATTTCGCGCGTCGCGGCCTTGTCCCACGGCTGGACTACGAGCAGCCGGGCTTCGGGTACCGATATCGTGGCGAGCTGGTTGATGGGCGTGGGAGTCTCGTAGTAGTCCACGCGGATCTGGTCGAGCAGCGCGGAGTTCGCCCTTCCGGTGCGCAGGCTGGCGAACTCCCTGCGCGTGGCCTCAACCGCCTTCTGCATGCGCAGCTTGGCGTCGCCCAGCACCTCGTCGGTCATGCCCGGCCTCCTCCCACGAGGGTTCCGATGGGATCCCCGGCCACGGCCCGCGTTATGTTGCCAGGCCGAGTGACGTCGAAGACGACGATGTCCATCTTGTTGTCCTTGCACAGGGCGGCCGCCGTGGCGTCCATGACGCGCAGGTCGCGGTTCAGGATGTCCATGTAGTCCAGGTGGGAGAACATCACGGCGTCGGGGTGCTGTCGCGGATCCTTGTCGTAGACCCCGGAGACGCCCTTCTTGGCCATCAGCACCGCGTCGGCCTGCATCTCGATCGCGCGGAGCGCGGCCGCCGTGTCGGTGCTGAAGTACGGGCTGCCGGTGCCGGCCACGAAGATCACGACGCGGCCCTTCTCGAGATGGCGCAATGCCCTCCGCCGGATGTAGGGCTCTGCCACCTGGTGCATCTCAATGGACGAGAGCACCCGCACCACCAGCCCAACCCGCTCCATGGCGTCCATGAGAGCCAGCCCGTTGATCACGGTGGCCAGCATCCCCATGGTGTGCCCGGTCACCTCATCGATCCCGAGGCGGCGGCTCAGGTCGGAACCGCGGACGATGTTCCCGCCGCCGACCACTATCGCCACCTGAACGCCGCGGGCCGTGATGTCGCGGACCTCGGTGGCGACCAGCTGGAGCACGTCGGGGTCGAGCCCGGCGCCTCCGCTGCCTGCAAGCGACTCACCGCTCAGCTTGAGCAGGATACGGCGATAGGGAGGCCGCTTCGCTGGTTCGGCTGCGGTGTCCATGATCTTCCCCTCGAGAGGCGTCTCTGCGCTACTCCCCCAGCTTGAACCGGGCAAACCGTCGTACCGCGATGTGCTCACCAACGCGCGCGGCGGCATCAGTAATCAGTTCGCGTACGCGCCGCCCTGCGTCGCGGATGTAGGGCTGATCCAGAAGAACGACCTCCTCGAGCCACTGCCCCAGGCGCCGTTCGAGGTCGCCGTCGGAAGCCCCGGGCGACTCGATGGCAATGGCGGCGCGCCGCTCAGCCATCAGGTCGGGGGTAACCTCGTCCTTGGATACGAAGCGCGGGGCTGCGGCGGCCACCTGCATGGCAAGCTCGCGCGCCATGGCCCGGAACTCTTCGGTGCGGGCCACGAAGTCGGTCTCGCAGTTGAGCTCCACCATCGCGCCGAGGCGGCTGCCGGCGTGCACGTAGGTTTCGATCACGCCCTCGGAGGTGGTGCGGCCTGCCCTCTTGGCGACGGCCGCCAGCCCTTTGGCGCGTAGCAGACCCGTGGCCGCATCCAGGTTTCCGCCGGCCTCTTCCAGCGCGCGCCTGCAGTCCATTATGCCGGCCCCGGTGCGCGCGCGAAGCTCCTTCACCATCTCGGTCGTCACTGCCATCGGTTACCCTCTCGCCTCCTCGGCTTCAGGGACCGCGCTCGAGAACTCGTGCTCCAGCACCTCGGGCACGCCCTCAGCCATCTCGTCTTCCTCGGCGGCGGGGCTGGTCTCGATCTCTTCCTCCTGCACCTCGCGCTTGCGGCGCTCCTCGATGCCCTCCAGACAGGCATTCGCAATGCGGCTGGTAATCAGCCGCACGGCCCGGATCGCGTCGTCGTTGCCCGGAATCGCGTAGTCCACCTCGTCGGGGTCGCAGTTGGTGTCAAGGATCGCCACCACGGGGATTCCGAGCTTGCGCGCCTCGGCCACCGCGATGTGCTCCTGGCGCGTGTCCACGACGTAAACGGCCGCTGGCTGGCGGTTCATGGTCTTGATGCCGCCGAGGAACTTCTCAAGCCGTGCCGCCTCCTCGGTGAGGCGGCTCTGCTCGCGCTTGGGCAGCACGTCCATCACGCCGCGCTGGCGCATGTCCTCGATCTCGCGCAGCCGCTCGACGCGCTTGCGGATCGTCTGGAAGTTCGTGAGCATGCCACCCAACCACCGCTGGTTCACGTAGGGCTGGCCGGCGCGCACGGCTTCCTCGCGGATCGCATCCTGGGCCTGCTTTTTCGTGCCGACGAAGAGCACGTCGCCTCCGGCGGCGGCCGCCTCGCGCACGAACCGGTAGGCTTCCTCGATCAAGGGCACGCTCTTCTGGAGATCTATGATGTGGATGCCGTTGCGCTCGGTGAAGATGAACCGGCGCATCTTGGGATTCCATCGTCGGGTCTGGTGCCCGAAGTGAACCCCCGATTCCAGCAACTGCTTCATGGTGACTACAGGCAACTGACAACCTCCCCTGGGATCCGGAGCCCGCCGGATTCCCTCATGGTTTTTCGCCTCCGCTCCCCTCATCCCCGCAGGCCGGGCCGAGGCCTCGAAAGGCACCCTCGGCGGGTCTGGAAGCGTGTGTAGTCTGGCGCCGCGGTAGTATAGCACGCCGCGGTACCGGAGGAAAACCCCGAGCAGGTCGCGTGTGCAGGTTGCGTTGGGGAGACTCCCGTCCCCGACCGGGGGGTGCGTCACGCCCTCGGGTGCGCCGACGCGTAGATCCGCTTGAGGTGGTCGCGCGAAACGTGCGTGTAGATCTGGGTCGTGGAGAGGCTCGCGTGCCCCAGGAGCTCCTGAACGACGCGTAGATCGGCGCCGCCGTCCAGCAGGTGCGTTGCGAAGGTGTGGCGGATGGCGTGCGGGCTGACGCGCTGCGCCAGGGCGGCGACCTTGACCCAGCGCGCAACAATCAATTGCACACCCCGCGCGGAGAGCGGCTGGCCCTGGGCGCTGAGGAACAGCGCATCGGTCTCGCCCCGCAGCAGGCGCGGCCTGCCGTCGGACAGGTAACGCCGCAACGCCGCGACCGCCTGCGCGCCTATCAGCACCAGCCGTTCCTTGTTTCCCTTTCCCCGAACGCGCATCTCATCGCCGCAGAGATGAGCGCACCGGATGCTGACGAGCTCGCCGACGCGGAACCCGCCGGCGTAGAGCAGCTCGAGGATGGCGCGGTCACGCAGCCCGGCAGGCCGGTCCAGGGGGGGAGAAGCCAGCAACGCCGCGATCGCTTCATGGGTGAGCGCAGAGGGGAGTCGGCGGCGGCCTCTGGGGGCCGAGGCCAGCCGCAGGGGGCTGGTCTCGACGCGGCCCAGGCGGCGCAGGAACCGGTAGAACGAGCGCAGCGTAGAGACGTGGCGCGCGACCGAGGTCCTTGCGTACCGCCGGTGGAGCGCGGCCACGTAGCGACGGACAACGGCCGGGGTCACCTGGTCCCAACCCGCGATGCCCTCGCTCCGTAGAAACACCCGGAAGGCATCGAGGTCGCGACGGTAGGCCGCCCGCGTGTGCGGCGAAGCGGCCTGCTCGGCCTCCAGCATCTCGAGGAATGCCCGGATCTCGGGGTCGGGAGCCGGCGCGCCCATGCCCTGCCGCCCCCTATCCCGCCGGAGGCGCGGGGGTCGCACGCGGCGCAATGGGACGGGCCGCCTCGCGCAGCGACACCCGATGGCCGCAGGCCTTGCTCGCGCAGCGCACCTCTTCCCCGCGCCGGGTGCGCTTGATCACCGTCAGGCCACCGCACTGCGCGCACCGGCGGTCGCCCGGGCGGTCCCATGAGGTAAACGAGCACTCTGGATAGGCGCTGCAACCGTAGAAGGTTCGACCGCGCTTGGTGCGGCGGGCCACGATCTCGGCCCCGCACTTCGGGCAGGCCACGCCGATGCCCACCGGCCGCGTGTACCGGCACTCGGGATAGCCCGCGCACGCGATGAACTCCCCGAACCGGCCGTGCTTGCGCAACAGCGGCCGGCCGCATTGCGGGCACGGTTCGCCGATCTCCACCTCGGGCACCTCGACCACCGGGATCCTGGCCTCGGCGTGCTGCAGTGTCTGCGCAAATGGCTCGTAGAAGTCGCGCACTATCTGCACCCAGTCGGCCTTGCCCTCCTCGATGCGGTCCAGATCGCTCTCGAGGCCAGCGGTGAAGTCCACATCCACGATATCCGGGAAGTGCTCCACCAGGATGTCGGTCACCTTCTGCCCGACTTCGGTCGGGACCAGCCGGCGCTCCCGCGATGCGATGTATCCGCGCTTCTTGACGGTCTCGATCGTGGGTGCATACGTGCTGGGCCGGCCGATCCCCTTCTCCTCCAGGGCGCGCACCAGGGAGGCCTCGGTGTAGCGGGGCGGCGGTTGCGTGAAGTGCTGCTGCGGGGTAACCCCGTCGAGGGTCAGGGGATCGCCGGGCACGAGCGGCGGCAGCCAACCCTCGCGCTCGTCGTCGCCGTTGTCGGTGGCCTCGCGGTACAGGATGAGGAAACCGGGGAACTTGATCCGGCTGCCGGTGGCGCGGAACGCGAACCGGCCACCTGCAACGTCCACTGAGAGCGTGTCGAGGACCGCCGCCGCCATCTGGCTGGCCAGGAACCGCTCCCAGATCAACCTGTATAGGCGGAACTGGTCCGACCGGAGGTGGGCCTTGATACGGTCGGGAGTTCGAGCCAGACTCGTGGGCCTGATCGCCTCGTGAGCATCCTGGGCGTTACGACGCGAGCGATACTGCCTGGGCCGGTCTGGAAGATACGCCTCACCGAACGCCCGGGCGATGTAGTCACGGGCGTCGTGCTGCGCGGATTCGGCCACGCGCACCGAGTCGGTGCGCATATAGGTGATGAGGCCGACCGTGCCCTCGGGTCCCACGTCCAGTCCCTCGTAGAGCTGCTGGGCCACGGCCATCGTGCGCGAGGCCGAGAATCCCATCTTGCGGTTGGCTTCCTGCTGCATCGTGCTGGTCGTGAACGGCGGCGCTGGATTTCGCGCCTGGTCCCTGCGCCGGACCTCACCGACCGCATACGACACCCGCTCGATCTCTGTGGCCAACGCGCGCGCCTCTGCCTCGGTCGCGATGACCACGGCGCCCTCTTCCTGGGGCGCGCCAATCCGCTCCCCGTCCCGCGTGAGCAGGCGTGCGACGAACGTCTGGTCGGAGGCGGTCCGAAACATCCCCGCCAGCGACCAGTACTCCGCGGGGACGAAGGCCTCGATCTCGCGCTCGCGGTCCACGATCATCCGCACGGCGACCGACTGCACGCGGCCCGCGCTGAGGCCGCCGCGTATCTTGCGCCAGAGGAGCGGGCTCAGCTTGTAGCCGACGAGCCGGTCCAGGACCCTACGGGCCTGCTGGGCATCCACGAGCTGTTTGTCTATCTCACGTGGGTGTTCGAGCGCGCGCCGGACCGCCTCGCGGGTCACCTCGTGGAACTCGATGCGCCGTATCTCCGGGTTGACGGGCCGCAGGACCTCTGAGAGGTGCCATGATATGGCCTCGCCCTCACGGTCAGGGTCGGTCGCCATGTAGATCGTTGAGGCCTTCTTGGCGGCCTCTTTCAACTCCTTGACGATGGGACCCTTGCCCTTGATCAAGATGTAACGCGGTGTGAAGTTGTCGTCCACATCCACGCCGAGCCGGCTCTTGGGTAGGTCCTTCACGTGGCCCATGGATGCCTTGATCTGGTGGGATCGCGCCAGCATCTTGCTGAGCGTCCGCGCCTTGGTAGGCGACTCGACGACGACGAGGGCTCTCGCAGGGCTCACTCCAACCTCCGGAACACCGGTCTCCTGGCTTCTAGCCATCCCTGCCCTGCCGTGCCGGGCTACGCATCACCATCTGCCCTGGAAGGGTCCGGACCAGACCCCGCATCTCCAACATGGTGACCAGCGCGCCTGCTGCGGCCGCCGACAGTGAAGCCTGCTCTGCCAGCTCGTCGAGCCGCAGGGGGCCTCCCTCCAGCAGGGCCAGCAGACGAGCTGATCCCTCCGCGCCCTCCGTGGGTACCGGAGCACCGCACGGTTCTCCGGGCCGGGCCCGCACCGAAGATCCCAATCCCAGCTCGGTCAGGATGTCACCGGCGCTCTCCACCATGCACGCGCCCTGCCGCAGCAGGCCATGCGGCGCGGCGCTGCGCGGGCTGAAGATGCTGCCAGGCACGGCGAAGACCTCGCGGCCCTGGTCCAGTGCGTAGTCCACGGTCACGAGCGCGCCGCTGTCCCCGGCGCCCTCGACCACCACCACACCCAGCGCGAGGCCGCTGATGAGGCGGTTGCGCCGCGGGAAGTGGCCGGGCAGCGGCGGTGTCCCAGGCGGAAACTCGCTCACCAGCGCTCCCCGCGTCGCAACCGCCTCGGCCAGCCGCCGGTGCTCTGGAGGGTAGGTCACGTTTGCGCCACACCCCAGTACCGCAACCGTGCGCCCGCCCCCGTCCAGCGCCGCCTTGTGCGCGGCACTGTCAATGCCCCGGGCCAGCCCGCTCACGATCGTTACGCCCTCCTGCGCAAGATCGAACGCCAATCTCTCGGCGACCGCCAGCCCATAGGGGGTGGCCCGGCGCGACCCTACAACCGCAACCGAAGCCGCCTCGTCGAGGCTGCCCCTAACATACAGTACCGGCGGCGGATCCGGGATCGCCCGCAGGAGCCCGGGAAATCCGGGATCGCAGGCCGCCAGCACCGTCAGGCCCAGCGAGCGGGCACCTTCCAGGATCGCGGCAGGATCCACCTTCCTCCACGCCGCCAGGATCTCCGCCGCCTCCGCCCGATTCTGGATGAAGGCGGGCAGGTGCTGCCAGACGGCCTGTGCCGATCCTGCCCGGCCCACCCACCCGGCGATCGTCCTGGGCCCCACGCCCGGCAGGCGACTGAGCCCCACCCAGGCCGCGACCTCGCCCCCTGACGCCGGGGCAGGCGGTTCATGCGGCGTGCCCCCCAAACCCATCCTATACCGTAGCATGGGGTGTCAAGGAGCCGGTGGTGCCCACCGGTCGAGCACGCGGTACCGGAGGGCTTCTGCAAGGTGCTGCACCGCGACCGCCTCGGCACCCTCCAGGTCGGCGATCGTCCGTGCAACCCGGAGAACCCGCTCAGTGGCCCTGGCGGCAAGCACCAGCCGGTCAGCGGCGGCACGCATGAAGGCCAGGGCCTCGGCGCTCACCGGGCCCCACCGCTGCGGTCCGCGCAGGAGCAGGCCGTCTGCCTGGCAGGCCGCGGCGCGGACCGCAGCCCGCATGCGCGCCGCGGTCACCCTCGCGCGCACTGCGCTGGACGGCTCGCCCGGATCGCCTGAGAGCAGCTCATCGGTGGGAGGCCGCGGTACCTCGACGTGGAGGTCAATCCGGTCCAACAAGGGGCCAGAGAGCCGGGCCAGATACTGCTGCAGCCGCCCTGGGGTGCAGGTGCAGTCGCGGCGATGGTCGCCGCGATACCCGCACGGGCACGGGTTCATCGCCGCAACAAGAGAGAACCGCGCGGGGAACCGCACGGTACCGTGGATGCGGGCCACAACCACGATCCCATCCTCCATCGGCTGGCGCAGCCCCTCCAGCACGTCGTGCCGGAACTCCGGCAGTTCGTCCAGGAACAGCACGCCGTGGTGGGCGAGCGTGATCTCGCCCGGCCGCATGCCGGAACCGCCACCCACGATCGCCGGTGCGCTGGCGGCGTGGTGCGGTGCCCTGAACGGGCGCCGGGTGATCAGGCCTCCCCAGGCCGGCAGCAGTCCGGCGACGCTGTAGATCTTGGTCACCTCAACGGCTTCCGGGCCCGACAGCCGGGGAAGGATCGTCGGCAGCCGGCGTGCGAGCATGGTCTTCCCGACTCCGGGCGGTCCGATGAGCAGCAGGTTGTGGCCGCCCGCGCCCGCGATCTCCAGGGCGCGGCGAGCGGCACCCTGGCCGCGCACCTCGGCCAGATCGTCCGGTGCCGCATCTTCCGGTGGAGGTTCGAACACCGTGCCTTCTGTCGGCCTGATGGGGTGGGTTCCCTGGAGGTGCTGCACAGCAGCCCGCAGGGTGGGGATCGCATGGACCGGTACCTCCTCGCCGGCGGCCGCTTCCCGCGCGTTCGCTTCCGGAACCAGCAGGCCGCGGGCGTGAAGCGCCCGGGCCGCCTGCGCCACGGCCAGCACTCCGGGGGTGGACCGCACAGAGCCGTCAAGACCCAGTTCACCGACCGCCAGATGGCCCGCGACCGCGTGCTGTGCCAGCTGGCCGGTGGCGACCAACACTGCCAGGGCGATCGGCAGGTCGAGTGCCGACCCTTCCTTGCGCCTGTCCCCGGGCGCCAGGTTTACGATGGTCCGCCGCGGAGGGATCTCGTAGTGGGAGTTGCGGATGGCCGACCGCACCCGCTCCCGCGCCTCCTGCACCGCGGGATCAGGAAGGCCGACGATGGCAAAGGTCGGCAGGCCCGGCCCGGCATCCACCTCCACGGACACGGGCAGGGCTTCAAGACCTACAATCGTTGCGCTCAAGACGGCAGCAAGCATGTAGACAGCGGGCAGAGGCCCGCTGTCTACATCGGACGGAGAGGATCGGTATTTCAGGTGGCGGGCAGTTGCCGGGAACCTCCAGGCGTCATCCGTTGCAGGATAATCACAACGGCGAGCAGCCCCAGACCCAGACCATCGGTTAGCAGGCCAGGCCTGATCAGCAGCAGCGCGGCCGGTACGAGTATCAGCCGCTCCAGCACCGTGGCCGGCCGCAGGAGGTACCCGATCGCGGCCCCGGCCAGGCACAACGTGCCGATCGTCCCGGTGGCAAGCGCCAGCACCGTGTGCTGCCACGGCCCCTGCGCGACAAGTATCGCCGGACCGTATACGAACATATACGGCACGAGGAAGCCCGCGATTGCCAGCCGCACCGCCTGGATCGCGGTATCCCACATCGGCGCCTTCGCCAACCCGGCGGCCGCAAACGAGGCCAGGGCCACCGGCGGCGTGATCGCCGAGATCACGGCGAAGTAGAGCAGGAACATGTGGGCGGCCAGGGGGACCACGCCGAGCTTGATCAGCGCCGGCGCCAGCACGCTGGCGCCGATCGCGTACGCCGCGGTCGTGGGCATCCCCATGCCCAGGATTATGGCCACCACCATGGTGGCGATCAGCGCGGGGAGCAATCGTCCGCCGGCCAGGTCGATGAGCAACTCGGAGAACTTGCCGCCCAGCCCCGTCAGGGAGAGCACCCCAACGATGATGCCGGCTGCGGCGCAGGTGGCGCCGATCTCGATCATGCGCTTTGCGCCGTCCTCCATGGCGCCGACGATCTTGGGCAGGTTCAGTCGAGTGTCTGCCCGCAGCCACGAGAGCACTACAGTCGTCGCCAGGGCGTAGAGCGCGGCCCGGAAGGGTGAGGCCCCGGCCCCCATGATCATGTACAGGAGCACCACCAACGGCAGCAGCAGGTAACCGTGCCGGAACAACACATCGCGGAACCGCGGCAGTTGCTCCCGCGGGAGCCCGTGCAGGTTCGAGGAAGCAGAGTACAAGTCAATCATCCAGTAGGCGGCCACGTAGTACAGCAGCGCCGGACCGATCGCGGCAACCGCGATCTCTGAGTAGGGCACGCCGATGATGTCGGCCATGAGGAACGCCGCGGCGCCCATCACCGGCGGCACGATCTGCCCGCCGGTGCTGTTCATCGCCTCGACCCCGCCTGCCACCGCGCCCCGGAACCCCGTGGCCTTCATCAAGGGGATGTTGATAACCCCATCCACCATCACGTTGGCCACCGAGGAGCCGCTGGCAGTCCCGAACAGGCTGCTGGTGATGATCGAGACCTTGGCCGGCCCGCCGCGCTTGGTACCGGCAACGGACAGGGCCAGGTGCACGATGAACTTGCCGATACCCGACGCCTCGATGAACGCCCCGAAGAGAATGAACAGGTAGACGTACCGGGCCGAGACGCCGATCGGGACCCCGTAGATCCCGTTGTCACTGAACAGGAACGATACCAGCGTGTCGAACCGGAACCCCTTGTGCGCCAGCAGCCCGGGCAGATATGGCCCGGCGAAGACATAGACGAGAAACAGCGCGCAGAGGATGGGAAGAGCCAGCCCGGTGGACCGCCGCACGGCCTCGATGGTGACGATGACGAGCAGGGAGCCGACGATCACGTCTTCGCGCGTGGGGAAGACGCCAGCCCGCCCGGTCAGCCCCTTGAAGGCCGCGAACACGTAGACCACCACGACTAGGCTGGCCAGGATCAGTGCCCAGTCGAAGATGGTCGGTGCCGCGGCCGAGGAGCGCCTGCCAGGGATCAACAGGAATGCGAACACCACCACGAATGTCAGGTGGACGGCGTACAGTTTCTGCGGATCTGTCACAACGCCGAAGAAACCGCCGAGTTGCAGGATGTGATAGGCGGCCATCCCGATTCCAAGCACCTGAACCAGCAAACGGAGGACACCCCGGAGGGGGCGCGTGCGGATCTCCGAGGTGTCCCCGAGCTGCTCGATGTCAATCGGGAGGCCGGTCGACAAATCGGCCATCAGGTCGTCTCCTCTCGTCGCCGACGCTACCGCTTCATCTCGGGCGGGATCTGCTCGTCGCTGAGCTTCACTCCCTGCTCACGGAAGTATCTCACCGCACCAGGGTGCAGCGGCAGCTTGATGTAGAAGACGTTCACGGGCAAGGACTCGTGCGACGTGGGGTGCACGATGGCCAGGAACTCGCGGTTGTCGAAGATCGTCTTGACGAGCGTATAGACGAAATCCTCCGGCATGTCTTTGTGCACGACCGCCGCGTTCCACATCTGCAGGGTGGGGATGACATAGTCCTGGCCGCGGTAGACGCCGGCGCGAATCGCCGTTCGCGCCAGGTAGGGGAATTTCTCGGTAAGCGTGTCAACCTGGTCCTTGGTGAATCCGAAGAACCGCGTCGGCCGGGTGAGCGAAGCCTCAACCCAGGCCGGGACCGGCAGCCCAATCACCCCGAAGTTGGTGTCCACGGTGCCGTCGCGCATCGCGGTGGCGCCGTCTGCGAAGCCCAGGTAGACCACCCGGCGGGGCTTGACCCCGAACAGCTCGAGCACCCGGTCGCCCACGAACTCCGCCGAGCCGCCGCGGGGACCCAGACTCACGACCTTGCCGGTGAGGTCTGCCACCGACCGGATGGGTGAGTCGGCGTTGACGATCCAGTGCGCGTACGAGGTGTACATAGGAAACGCCACGCGGATCGCGTCGGTCTTCTTGCCCTTGAAATCCCCGAGGCCGTTGAGGCCCTCGTAGGCAGGGCCCATCGTCGTCATGCCCAGCTCGATCTCTTTGGTCTGGACGAGCTGCACATTCTGCACCGGGCCGCCGGTGACACGGTTGGTGGCAGCCATGCCCATCTTCTCGCCGATCACCCGAGCATAACCGCCCGCCACCACGAAGTACACACCGCCGATCGTAGCCGAACCGATCGTGACGCTCCTGGGCCAGCCCGGCCGCGGCTGGGCCTGCACCGACGTCCCTACGAGGGCGAGTACCAGCACGGTCACAATCGCTAGCGCACGGTAGGCAATCATCCTGTATCCCCCCAAGCAGACACCTGTGCGTCGCCTAGTCTACGGCGCGCTCCTGATAGTTCGCAGTCACCGCCGGGAACTCCTACACAAGTACGGCGCCGAGTCTATTAAATTCGCGCGAATCCGTTCTACACCCTATCCCTCCCTGCGGCTTGGTGCCCCATCATGGGGTGCATCGGGATCGCGATGCCCGTGGGGGCGGGCCGCCTCGCGACCATTTGCCCTCTGGCCAGACGACCCAGAAGCCTGTAGATTAGTAGATTAGTAGAAGATTGCGTAGACTTGCGCAGAAAGGGTGCTGGGGCCCAGATGAGAAGGCAGCGCGTCGAACGCTGGTTGCCGCTCGGCGAGGCCGCGTCGCGCCTGGGAGTGGATGAAGCGACACTGAGGCATTGGGCCGACACCGGCAGGATAAGGACCTTCCGGACTCCCGGCGGTCACAGGCGGTTCCAGGAGGGCGATCTTGACGCCCTGATCCATCGAGAGGTCCCCCGCGTGGAGGATCTGGGGCACCTGCTGGAGCGCCGCTGTGCGAAGTTGCTGGCTCGAAAGCCGGCGCAGGTACTGGCGGCGCGACCGTGGTTCTCCGGGCTCGGCGAACCCCTGCGGGCGCGGGCGCGCGAACATGGCCGCCAGGTGTTCGACGGGGTGATCCGGTTCGCCATGGATCCCGGGGCGCGAAAGGCGATCCGCCAACAGCTCGAGGAAGCGGGCCGCGACTACGGCCGCCAGCTGCGCAGGGCGGGCCTGGGAACGGTCGAGGCCGCCGAAGCCTTCGGCTACTTTCGGCATCTCGTGCTGGAGATGGTCACCAAGCCGAGGGGACGCGGCGGGATGCTGGACGAGGAGCAGGCCCAAACGCTGATCGAAGTAAGCGATCTCCTGGACGTGGTATTCCTGTCCGTGCTGCGCGCATGGCAGGAGGTCCCTCCGGGAGACCAAGACGACCGGATGCGGATCCTGCAGTGAGACTGCGGATCGGCACGCGCGGCAGCGCGCTCGCGACGGCGCAGACCGCCCTTGTGGCCGCGGCGCTGGAGGACAGGGGCCTGAGTTGCGAGACGGTCACCGTCCGAACGCAGGGGGATCAGCACCCTGACCGGCCCGCAGTGTCGCTGGGCGTGGGGGCGTTCGTGCGCGAGATCGAGGCCGCGCTGCTCGCAGGGAGAGTTGACATCGCCGTTCACAGCGCCAAGGACCTCCCCGGCGAACCCACGCCCGGCCTGACCTTGGCGGCGTTCATGCCGCGCGAGGATCCCAGGGATGCGTTGGTGACCAGGGACGGAATCGGGCTAGGGGCCCTTGCCCCTGGCAGCGTTGTGGGCACCGGCAGCCCGCGGCGCCGGGCTTTCCTGCTCGCCGCGAACCCGTCTCTGTTGGTGCTCGACATCAGGGGCAACGTGGACACACGGATCCGGAAGCTCGAGGCAGGCGAGGTGGATGCCATCGTGATCGCCGCGGCAGGCCTGGAGCGGCTCGGCCTGGCCCATCGCGCCGGGGAACGGCTAGACCCCATGGTGATGCTCCCCTCGGTCGGCCAGGGTGCGGTGGTGATCCAGTGCCGCTGTGGCCATGACTGGCTCAACGAGCGGCTCTCTGCGATGGATCATTCCCCGACCCGTGCTGCAGTGGAATCGGAGCGGGCCTTTCTGGCTGCCCTGGGTGGAGGATGCCAGCGCCCAATTGCAGCGCTGGCCACCACCGATGGCAAACGCCTCTGGCTCCAGGGTGCAGTGCTGGACCCTTCGGGGGAGCGCATCGTCAGGGACCAGATCGGGGGCGATACCTCGACCGCGGCCGCACTAGGCATGGGGCTGGCAGCCCGGCTCCTGGAGCAGGGAGCAGGCGAGCTCCTGGCGGAGGCGGTCCGGTGAGCGCCGAAGGGCTGCCCCTGGCCGGGCGGCGCATCCTGGTTACGCGACCGCGCCGCCAGAGCCGGCAGATGTGCGAGCGGCTGAGCCGGCTGGGAGCGCAGCCGGTGGCGGTTCCAACGATCACCATTGCCGGACCGCGTCCGGGCGGACCGCTCGACGCAGCCCTGCGGGCGATTGACCGATACGACTGGGTTGTGATCACGAGCGCGAACGGTGCTCGCGCGGTCCTCGCGCGTGCCCGGGCCCTGGGAGTCAACCTGGCCGGAGGAATCCGCCCGCGCTGGGCAGCGGTGGGACCGGCCACTGCCGCGGTCCTCCAGGAGGCCGGGGTTCGGGTCGCACTGATGCCGCCACGGTTCCTCACAGGGGCGATCATCGAGGCGCTGGACCACGTCTCCGGCCTGAGGATCCTGCTGCCCCGCACGGACGCGGCCGGCCCTGCGCTGGGTGAGGCGCTGATCGCGCGCGGCGCGACCGTTGACGAGGTAATGGCCTACAGAACGGTGCTGGCGCCGGAGAGATCCCGCTCTGAGGTGCGCCGGCTCATCGGATCGCGGGACGTGGACACGGTGCTCTTCACGAGCGCCTCGACCGTCCGCGGCCTGGTAAGGCTGCTGGGAGAGACGCGCGACGGCCTGCGGGCATTGGTGATAGGATGCATCGGACCGGTCACCGCGGCAGCGGTCGCGGATGAAGGGTTCGAGGCGACCGTCGTCGCCTCCGAGCACACCACGGAAGGGTTGATCGCCGCCCTGGTTGCACATGGCGGCGGCCGGCCCTCCGGGACCAGAGGAGACGGCAATGTCAGAGACCATGCCCCGCGCTGATCTGCGGGAGCGTCCTCGCCGGTTGCGGACCAGGGACGCGCTCCGCCGGCTCGTCCGGGAGGCCCGCCTTTATCCGGAGATGTTCGTTGCGCCGCTGTTCGTCCGCCCGGGCCGCGGCGTCAGGGAACCGATCTCCTCCCTGCCAGGCCAGATGCGGCTCTCTCCAGACGAGCTCGTCCGCGAGGTGGACGGCCTGGCAGATCTCGGCATCAGGGCCGTGCTCCTGTTCGGCGTCCCCGAAGCGAAGGATCCGGAGGGCAGCGGTGCCTACGCCGACGACGGTATCGTCCAGGAGACGGTGCGCCTGCTTCGCCGGGGGAGCCGCGAGCTCGTGATCATGACCGACGTCTGCCTGTGCGCCTACACCGATCACGGGCACTGCGGGATCGTCACCGGAGGGCAGGTGGACAACGATGCCACCCTCGGCCTGCTGGCCCGCACCGCGGCCTCGCACGCCGCGTCCGGCGCAGACGTGGTCGCGCCCAGCGCCATGATGGACGGCCAGGTCGCGGCCATACGGGAGGCGCTAGACGCGTCCGGCTTCAGCCAGGTAGGCGTGATGGCCTACGCCGCCAAGTATGCATCGGCGTTCTACGGTCCTTTCCGTGAAGCGGCAGGGTCATCCCCGCAGTTCGGCGACCGCCGGACCTATCAGATGGATCCGGCCAACGTGCGCGAGGCCCTGCGCGAGATCGCGCTGGACATCGAGCAAGGCGCCGACATCGTCATGGTGAAACCCGCCCACGCGTATCTGGACGTCATCCGCGCAGCCAGGGAAGCCGTGGACCTTCCGATCGCGGCCTACCACGTCAGTGGCGAGTACGCGATGCTCAAGGCGGCGGCGCAGCTCGGGTGGGTCGAGGAGCGCCGCGCGATGCTCGAGGTGCTGACCGCCATCCGACGCGCAGGGGCCGACATCCTCATCACCTATGCCGCGGCCGACGCCGCGCGCTGGCTGGCGGAGGGCACCGGGGGTTGAACGATTCGATGATCCTGTCGGCGATCGGGCTCAGCCACAAGACCGCGCCCATCGAGATCCGCGAGCGCATGGCCTTCGCCGAAGCAGATCTCCCAAGCGTCCTCGGCACGCTGCGCGGACGGGGGGGAATCCGCGAGTGCATGCTGCTTTCCACCTGCAACCGCACCGAGGTGTACCTGATCACGCCGGGCGCACCACGAATGACCGATGTGGCCGAACTGCTCGCGGATGCCCGCGGAGTCCCTCCTGAGGCGTTCGCTCCATCGCTATACCAGCACTGCGGGATGCCGGCTGCCCGGCACGTGATGCGGGTGGCATCCGGCCTGGACTCGATGGTGCTGGGCGAGCAGCAGATACTGGGACAGGTGAAGCGCGCCTTTGACCTGGCGCGTCTGAGTCGGAGTACCGGACCCGTGCTCAACCGGCTGATGGCGCTCTCCATCACCACCGGGCGCCGCGTGCGCCGCGAGACCGGCGTCTCGCGCAGCGCGCCCTCGGTTCCCCGGGCCGCGCTTTCGCTTGCCAAGCGCACGTTGGGCTCGCTGAACGGGCGGGCCGCGCTCGTGGTGGGAGCAGGAGAGGCCGCCGGACTGGTAGTGAAGCTCCTCGTGGCATCTGGAGCACGGGTAGTGGCCGTGGCCAACCGCACTGTGGAGTCGGCGCGTGGGCTGGCCGCGCTTGCCGGAGCCGAAGCAGTCCCCCTGGAGGCGATCGTAGCAGCAGGCCGAGGTGTTGACCTCATGGTAGTCTGCGTGGGAGCCAGTGCGCCGCTCGTGTCGCCGGCCATGGTCGGGGGTGACCGGGATAGACCCTTGCTGGTGCTTGACCTCGGCATTCCTCGCGGCGTGGATGCCACGGTGGCCGCTCTTCCGGGCGTCGCGCTCCACGTGCTTGACCAACTCCCGGTCGAACCCGCTTCCGGAGGGGCTCCTCCCGAGGAGCTGGCCCGGGCCGAGGAGATCGTCGAAGCGGCCCTGGCAGGATTCGAGGAATGGATGGCCTCTCGCATGGCGGCGCCGATGATCGCCGCGCTGCACGACCGGGCGGACCGGGTCGTGGAGGGCGAGCTTGCACGTGCGCGCGCGCGACTGCAGGGGCTGGACGAAACGCAATACGCGGCGGTCCGCGCGGTCGCTCGGGCCGTGGCGCGCAAGCTGCTCCAGGCGCCGATCGTACGCCTGCGTAGGTCGGCGGCCCGCCAGGATGCGCGCGCCCTGGAGCTGGCCTGTGAGCTGTTTGACCTGGCAGTGGACCCAGAAGGGTCCAGAGAGGCGTGAGGAACAGGATGGACGATTTCATGGCCGCGGGTCCGCGAGCCGCGGCCCTCTTCAAGGAGTCCGAGGGTCACTTCCCTGGAGGCGTGAACAGCCCGGTGCGGGCGTTCAGGGCGGTCGGTGGCGAACCGCTCGTGGTGAGCTCCGCGCGCGGCGCACGCCTGACCGACCTCGACGGCCGCGAGTTCCTGGACTACGTCGGCTCCTGGGGGGCGTTGATCCTGGGACACGCCGACCCGGACGTTGTTGCGGCCATCCAGCAGAGGGCCGCGGAGGGGACCAGCTACGGCATGCCCACTCCCGGCGAGGTCGAGCTGGCCCGTCTGGTCCGTGCCGCGGTGCCGACCATCGGAAGAATGCGCTTCGTCAGCTCCGGCACCGAGGCCTCGATGAGCGCGATCCGCGCAGCCCGCGGTTTCACCGGAAGGGACAAGATCGTCAAGTTCGCCGGCTGCTACCACGGCCACGCCGACCCCCTGCTCGCCCAGGCGGGTTCCGGGGTAGCCACCTTCGGGCTCCCCAGCAGCGCCGGCGTGCCCCAGGCCGCGGTCGCCGACACGCTCGTGGCCCGGTACAACGACCTGGACGCGGTGCGGGCCCTATTCTCCGCCAACCCAGGGGCGATCGCCGCGGTCATCGTCGAGCCCGTGGCAGCCAACATGGGCGTCGTGCCGCCGGTGGAAGGGTTCCTGGAGGGCCTGCGCGCCATCACCTCCCAGGAGGGCGCGCTGCTGATCTTCGATGAGGTCATCACCGGCTTCCGGCTCGGATTGGGAGGCGCGCAGGCGCGGTACCGCGTCGCCCCCGACCTGACCTGCCTGGGCAAGATCATCGGCGGGGGGCTGCCTGTCGGCGCCTACGGCGGGCGGTGGGAGGTCATGGAAACCGTCGCGCCGCTCGGCCCTGTGTATCAGGCAGGAACCCTCTCCGGCAGTCCCCTGGCGATGGCGGCCGGGGTCGCGACGCTCAGGCGTCTTGTGGACCCTGCGTTCTACGAAGGGCTCGACGCCCTGACCGCCCATCTTGCCCAGGGTCTTTCCGCGGCGGCGACCGAGGCCGGGGTCCTGGCATCGGTCACGCGCGCTGGCTCGATGCTGACGGTGTTCTTCACCGAGACGCCGCCCCGCGACTACACGGCCGCCTTGACAGCGGATGCCAGCCGGTTCGCGCGGTTCTTCCGGGGGATGCTTTCGCGCGGCGTGCTGCTCCCACCCTCCCAGTTCGAGGCCTGGTTCGTGTCGGCGGCGCACACCGAGCCAGACATCGCGCGCACCGTCGCGGCGGCGCGGGCCGCGTTCGCGGAGGCAGCCGCGTGATGCCGCCCCCCCGCGTCCGGCCCGGCACAACTGAGCCGTCGTACGAGGCGGTGCGGGCGGCGCAATCCGGATACGAGTATACCCGGGCGCCCATGCTCATCTATTGGGAACTGACCAGGGCCTGCGACCTGGCATGTCGCCACTGCCGGGCCGAAGCGGTGGTGGATCGCGACCCGGACGAGTTGAGCACGGATGAGGCCGGGGCGCTGCTGCGTCAGGTGCTGGCCTTCGGCAATCCGCTGCCGCACATGGTGTTCACCGGCGGCGATCCTCTCAAGCGTGATGACCTGTACGAACTGATCGAGGAAGCCGGGGGGATGGGAATCGGCGTCTCGCTGGCGCCCAGCGGCACGACCCGCCTGACCCAAGGTGCAGTCCGACGGCTGCGCGCCTGTGGCGTCCAGAGCATGTCGTTGAGCCTCGACGGCTCCACCCCTGATCGGCACGACGCCTTTCGAGGCGTGCCGGGTTGCTTCGAGATGACCATGCGGGCAGCGGGGTGGGTGGCCGAGGCAGAGATCCCTCTCCAAGTAAACACCCTGGTAACCGAGGAGACCGCGGGCGATCTGCCGGCGATCTGCGACCTGCTGGCCTTGATGCGTGTCGAGCGGTGGAGTCTCTTCTTCCTGATCTCCGTGGGGCGCGGGACCGCGCTGCGCGAGGTGACGCCAGCGGAAGCGGAGCGGCTGATGGAATGGCTCTACGGGCTGAGCGGGCAGGCCCCATTTGCGATCAAGACCACGGAGGCGCCTCAGTTCCGGCGCGTGGCGCTGGCGGGTATGCACGCCGCCGGGCTGGACGGCGCCGGTGTGCGCGGCAGCAGCATCGGCCGGGGATTTGGCATTCGCGACGGCAACGGTATTCTGTTCATCTCCAGGACCGGCGACGTGACGCCCTCGGGATTCCTCCCGCTGGCCGCCGGGAACGTGAGGGCCGCCTCCCTGGTGGAGCTCTACCGCGCGAGCCCCCTCTTCACCGCGCTGCGCGACACCTCGCGGCTGCGCGGCCGGTGCGGCCGCTGCGAGTTCAGGGCCATCTGCGGGGGGTCCAGGGCGCGGGCCTTCGCGCATACCGGTGACTTCCTGGGCGAAGACCCTTTGTGTCCTTACGAACCTGCATGATCGATCGGTTCCTGCGCGCCTGCCGCCGCGAGCCCACCGATTGCACCCCGGTGTGGTTCATGCGCCAGGCGGGTCGCTACCAGAAGGAATACCGTGCGCTGCGGACGCGCCACTCCATGCTCGAGTTGTGCGGCACGCCGGAGCTGTGCGCCCAGGTAACGCTGTTGCCGGTGGAGCAGTTGGGCGTGGACGCGGCGATCCTGTTCGCGGACATCATGCTTCCCCTGGTCGGCCTGGGCGTGCCTTTCGACATCGTGGAGGGCACCGGACCGGTCATCGGGACGCCGATCCGCACGGGCGCACAGGTGGACGCGCTGCGCCCCCTTGAACCGGAACGCGACCTGCCATTCGTGCTGGAGGCAATCCGCCTGATACGAGGGGAAGTCCGCGTCCCGCTGATCGGATTCGCCGGCGCGCCGTTCACCGTGGCCAGCTACCTGATCGAGGGCCGCGGCACGCGAGACCTGCCGCAGACCAAGGGGATGCTACACGGCGCGCCCGCGCTCTGGCACCGGCTCATGCACCGCCTGACCGACGCGACGATCGCGTACCTGCAGGCACAGGTGGCCGCAGGCGCACAGGCCGTGCAGCTCTTCGACTCGTGGGTGGGCGCGCTGGCGCCGCGCGACTACGAGGCCGCGGTCATGCCACACGTGCAGCGGCTGTTCGGAGCGCTGACCGCTCTGAACGTCCCCGTGATCCACTTCGGCACCGGCACCGCGGGCCTGCTGCCCCTGATGGCGCGGGCCGGGGGCGACGTCATCGGCGTGGACTGGCGCATCGGCCTGTCCGACGCCTGGGCTCGGATCGGCGATGCCGGAATCCAGGGAAACCTGGATCCGGCATCGCTCCTGGCGCCTTTCGAGGTAGCGGTCGAGGCCGCGCGTGAGATCCTGGCCCAATCGGCCGGGCGACCCGGCCACATTTTCAACCTGGGACACGGCGTACTACCGCAGACGCCGCCGGATCACCTCCGGCGACTCGTAGACCTGGTCCACGAGCACACCCAGGTGGCACCAGGGCACCCATGACAGGAGTTCTGCTGATGGCCTACGGCAGCCCGTCCGGCCCCGAGGCCCTGGAGGAGTTCTACACAAGGGTCCGGGGAGGCAGGCCACCGTCGCCCGAGATGCTGCGCGAGCTGGGTGAGCGCTACCGCGCGATCGGCGGGCGTTCTCCGCTGCCGGAGATCACGCGGCGTCAGGCCGCGGCGTTGCAGGCCTGCCTCGACCGCGACGCGCCCGGACGGTTCCGCGTCTATGCCGGCATGCGGCACTCCCCACCGTCTATCGCTGAGGCCGTTGCCGCCATGGCAGCCGATGGGATCACAGCCGGCGTGGGACTGGCACTGGCGCCGCACTACTCGCGGGTCGGCGCCGGCGCATACATCGCGGCGGCGGAGGCCGCACTCGAGGGGATGCCTGCGTTGTCGCTACGGTACGTGGAGAGGTGGGGCGAGCATCCGCGCTTCCTGGACGCTGTGGCGGGCCGCCTGGGGGACGCGCTGGCAACCCTTCCGGCGGAGATGCGCAGAGGTGCTCCCGTGGTCTTCACGGCCCACAGCCTGCCCGAGCAGGCCCTCGCCGAGTGGGACGCGTATTCCGGAGAACTGCGCCGCACCTGCCAGGGAGTCGCCGACCGATCCGGCACCCGGGAGTGGATCCTGGCTTACCAGAGCGCCGGCCGCACCGCAGGCCGGTGGCTGGGGCCGGAGGTACGCGAGGTGCTACGTGGGCTCGGCAACAGCAGGGCGCAGGCAGTGGTGGTCTGCCCGGTGGGCTTCGTCTCCGACCACCTGGAGGTTCTCTACGACATTGACATCGAGTGCCAGGCACTGGCCGCGTCCGCGGGCCTGCGTCTGGTGCGCGCGGCATCGCTCAACGATAGCCCGCTCCTGACCGAGGCGCTGGCCGACCTGGTGGGAGAAGCCGCTGCCTCTTTGACGATGGAGCAACCGGTCCCGTGAGCGCGCACGTCGCGATCGTGGGGGGCGGAATCACCGGCCTTGCCGCGACCCATGCGCTGGCGCTCGACCGCAGGGCGCGCGACCTGGGGGTCAGGTGCACGCTCGTTGAGCAGGAGTCACGTCTGGGCGGCAAGCTGCTCACCGAGCGGATCAACGGGTGCCTGGTCGAGGCCGGGCCGGACTCGTTCCTCGCCACCAAGCCCTGGGCGGCCAACCTCTGCCGTGCGCTGGGACTGGGCGATCGCCTGATCGGCACGCTACCGGGCCAGCCGGTCTATGTCGCCTTCCGCGGGAAGCTGCACCCGTTCCCAGAGGGCCTGGCCCTGGGCGTGCCGTCGCGCATCGCTCCGCTGGTGCGCACGCGCCTGCTGTCACCCCTGGAGAAGCTGCGGGTCGGATTCGACCTGGTGCTACCCCGGAGGCACGAGGCCACGGACGAGACCATGGGCGCCTTCATCCGGCGCAGGCTGGGCGACGCGGTGGTGGCCCGCCTGGCCGGCCCGATGCTGGCAGGTATCTATGCTGGCGACGTGTATGCGCTGAGCCTGCGGGCAACGTTCCCGCAACTCCTCGAGTGGGAGGCCAGCCACCGCAGCCTGGTACTGGCTGCGATGGCTCGGAGGAAGCAGATGGCGGCAGCCGCTTCCGGCAGTCCCAGCCCGATGTTCCTGAGCCTGACAGGCGGTGTCGGCGAGCTCGTCGAGGCACTGGTGGCCGCGCTGGGCGGTCCACGGGGTAGCGACAACACGCGTTTCGTGACCGGAAGGTCCGTGGTGCGCCTGGCACCGGTGGTCGAGCATGGGCGCACATCCTACGCGCTCCACCTCGACGACGGCGGAACCATCATCGCCGACGGGGTGGTGCTGACGGTGCCTGCCTTCGCCAGCGCCGCCCTGCTTGCGCCTGTGGCGCCCCGGGTGGCCTCCCTGCTGGAGGGAATCCCGTACGTGTCCACCGCAGCCGTAACGCTGGCCTTTCGACGCCAGGAGGTCGGCCATCCGCTCGTGGGCCACGGCTTCGTGGTCGCCCGCGACGAGCCCATGGAGATAACCGCCTGCACCTGGGTGTCGTCCAAGTGGCCGCGCCGGGCGCCGCCCGACCTGGTGCTGCTGCGGTGCTACCTCGGCGCCGCCGGCCGTGAGGCCATCCTCCAGGAGAACGATGACCGGCTGGTATCGCTCGTGCGTCGCGACCTTCGCACTACGCTGTGCCTGGACGCCGACCCGGTCTTCACTACGGTAGCACGCTGGCCGAACTCCATGCCCCAGTACCTCAGCGGGCACCTCGATCGGCTCGAGGCGATTGGCACGGAGCTGCGGGCCTATCCCAACCTGGCCCTCGCGGGCGCCGGCTATGGGGGCACCGGCATCCCTGACTGCATCCGCCAGGGCACAGACGCCGCCGAGCGGCTCCTAGGTCACATCTCGGCGCAACCCGCCTCGGCTCCCGCTAGGTAGATCGCCGAGGCTCGCTGAGCGTCAACGGCTCCTCCAAGTCGCCGGATACATGCGCAGAAGCTGCGCCCTCTCTTGCTCCGTCAGCGGGAAGAGTTGTGACCGAGTCCGATGGCGTGCCCCAGCTCGTGGGCAACCACGTTGCGGTAGACGTTGGGCAGCGTCATCGGATGTAGGCGGTGGCTCCTGATACCTATCAACACCTTCTCCGGAGACGATGATCTGGCGGAGAATGACACCGGTACTGTTTCCCTAGATTCCACCACGGGTCCGAGCCGGAACGGCGTGCCGATTTCAGCAAATGTGCGGTTCCAGAAATCGACCGCCTCTCTTGCGACCTGCAGTCTCGGATCCTGCTCCGGGGCCACCAGGACAATTGCGGGAACCTTGGTCCAGGCTCCCGGCTGCGCCCAAACGTCGAGCGCGGCCGGTCCGGCCAGGGCGCCCGCGGTCGCGGCCAGTGCCAGAAGTGCCATCACGAACGCCTGTCTCCGAGACACCGGCTAACCTCCTGGGAGCCTGCGTTTCAACCAGGCCGCTGGCGTTCGATTCATTCCAACATCACCTGAAACGCGTCGGGTATGTGCTCGATCTGCACAACCCCTCCATTGGGCGTGGCATGGACGGCGATCACGTCAAACCGTGTCGCGCACCCTTCCAGCCCGTGGGTCAGCAGGTACGCCGACGCGAGCCTCGCCAGGCGGCGCTGCTTGGCAGTGGCGACGGCCTCGCCGGGGTGTCCGAACCCGGCGCCGGTGCGGCTCTTCACCTCAACGAAGACCACAACGCTCCCGGAGCGCGCAACCAGGTCTATCTCGCCGTGGCGGGTGCGCGCATTGCGGGCCAGCAGTTGGTATCCCTGCTGTGCTAGCCAGGCGGCAGCCGCGGCCTCCCCGGCTGCGCCAAGGGTGTAGGAACGTGGAGGCGCCATACTGCAGTTATTATCGGCCAGGCAGGGAAGGAATGCCGGGGGGCAGGAAGGCCCGGCGGTGCGCCGGGGTGGGTCCCCACCGGCGTAACGCTGCCAGGTGCTGCGGGGTGGCGTAGCCCTTGTGCCTGGCAAACCCGTAGCGCGGCTCGTAGAGATCGAGGGCAACCATCAGGCGGTCCCGCGTCACCTTGGCGACCACCGAGGCGGCGGCGATCGAGGCGCAGCGCTGGTCACCTCTGACCAGCGTCACCTGGGGCACGGAGACAGGGGCGCGCACGTTCCCATCCACCAGGACCAGCGCCGGTACCTGCCCGAGCGCCGCGACCGCCCGGCCCCATGCCAGTTTCGTCGCGCCCAGGATGTTCAGCCGGTCAATCTCTACTACATCGGCGATGCCGACCCCAATCAGTGCATCCGAGGCCCGTATCGCGTCGAATACGACTTCACGCATCCGTGGCGTCAGCTGCTTGGAGTCACGCAGGTTGGGAATCGGGCGTTCGCAGGGGAAGATGACCGCGGCCGCAACCACTGGTCCTGCGAGCGGCCCGCGGCCCGCCTCGTCCAGACCGGCCACCGGCGAGATACCCTGCGCCCAGGCCTCGCGCTCTTTTGTGAAGAGCGCTGCGGGCCTGGTCACCGCACAAGACCTATCCTTTCGAGCGGCCAGTAGACAACCATCGCCCGTCCCACCACGTTCTTGACCGGCACGAACCCGAAGAAACGGCTGTCCTCGCTATTGCATCGGTTGTCGCCCAACACGAACACCTTATCGGGTGGCACAACCTCGGGACCGTAGTTGCTGGAGCAGGCCCTGTCGCCCCCGGGCAGCGCGGTCGGGTATAGCTCCCCCAGCGGGCGGCCGTCAATCAGCACCAGCCCCTCCTTCAGTTCTATGCGCTCCCCGGGCAGGCCCACGACACGTTTGACGAAATCCTTGTTTGGATTCAGCGGATACCGGAACACGATCGTGTCCCCGCGCCGGATCTCCGTCAGCCGGTAGGCGAACTTGCCAACCAGGATGCGGTCGCCGATGCGCAGCGTGGGCTCCATGGAGCCCGAGGGGATGAAGAAGGCCTGGACCACGAAGACGATGATGACCAGACTGATCAGCGCCGCGAAGATCGTGGCGTCCAGCGTCTCCACTATGGAGAGGCGCACCGCCGGCGGGATTCGGTAGACGCGGCGGACGATCTGGCGCAGCACGAACAGCCCCAGCGCCAGGGCAAGGATCAGCGTGGGTATGCCAAACGGGATGCGCTCGGCGAGGGCCAGAAAGTCGCGGCTCATGTTGCTGGGACCGGGGCTAGCGCCGTTCCTTGATGCGCGTCTCCTTGCCGACCTTTCCTCTGAGGAAGTACAGCTTGGCGCGCCGCACCTTGCCGCGGCGGACCACGTCAATCTTCTCGACCCGCGGCGAGTGCAGCGGGAAAACGCGCTCCACGCCGATCCCGTGACTGATGCGCCGCACGGTGAACGACTCGTTAGAGCCCGCGCCCCGTCGCGAGATCACGGTGCCCTCGAACGCCTGCACGCGCTCGCGCCCGCCCTCGGTGACGCGGATGTGGACCCGAACGGTATCGCCGGGGGTGAAGGCCGCGACCTTCTTCTTGACCTGACCGGCCTCCACCATCTTGAGCTTGTCCATTACTTTCGCCTCCCTGTCGGCCGACGCATCCTGCGGCGCCGCAGTCACGACTGCTGATTGTAGCACAGAGCGCCCTAGGCGTCATCGTCGCGCAGCAGCGCGAGGTCCTCTTCGCCCAGGGTGTCCCGGCAAAGCAGGTCCGGCCGCCGGGCCAGGGTGCGCCGCAGTTGCTCGCGGCGGCGCCACCGCCGGATCTCCTCGTGGTGCCCGCTCAGCAGCACCTCGGGCACGCGAAGCCCGCGGAAATCGGCCGGACGCGTGTAGTGTGGGTGATCGAGCAGCCCGCCGGCGAACGACTCCGCCACGACCGATGCGGCGTCGCCCACAACGCCGGGGATCAACCGCACCGTGGCATCCACCACGACCATCGCGGCGATCTCGCCGCCGGTCAGCACGTAGTCGCCTATCGAGAGCTCCTCGGCGCCGAGGCCCTCCACCACCCGTTCGTCCACTCCCTCGTACCTGCCGCAGAGCACGATCAGGTGCGGCTCGCGGGAGAGTTCCTCAGCAACACGCTGATCGAACCGGCGGCCCTGCGGGGAAGTCAGCAGGACGCGCGGGCGCGGACCCCCGGGCGGTGTCAGCGCCTCAACCGCCGCGAAGAACGGCTCGGGCTTCATGACCATGCCCGGACCGCCTCCGTACGCCACGTCGTCCACCTGCCGGTGGCGGTCGGACGTGAAGTCGCGCAGGTCCACTACCGAGATCTCCACCAGCCCCCGCGCGCGGGCGCGGCCGAGGATCGAGACCTCCAGCGGAGCCAGGGCCTCTGGAAAGATCGTCACGATGTCAATGCGCACGGTCCGGCTCCTCCATGCCCGGCAGGAGGGCAACGACCATTTCGCCCGAGGCCGGATCAATCCGACGCACTACCTCCCGCGTGGCCGGCAGCAGGATCTCTCCCGCGTCACCCCGGACAACGTAGACATCGTTGGCCGGCGCCCGCATTACCTCTGCAACGGTGCCCAGCAGCCGCCCCTCCTCGGTCCGCACGCGCAAACCGAGAACCTCGAACACGTAGAAGGCGCCTTCCTCCAGAGGTACGGCGGCGTCGCGGGAGACCGCGATCTCCGCGCCGCGCAGTCCCTCGGCTGCCTCCAGGTCGCCGATCCCGTGGATCGTAAGCAGCAGGCCTTCCTTGTGTGGCCGTCTGCCGGTTATCCTCGCTGCCTCCACCCGGCCGGACTGAACCAGGTAGACATCTCCAAGGCGCTCAAACCGCTCCGGGAAATCCGTCTCCAGGCGCACGCTCACCTCGCCGCGCAGCCCGTGCGGCCTCACCACGCGTCCCACCGTGACGAGGTCGCCAGGATCCGGCAGCCCGCGGCTAGCCCTCGCGGATCTCGATGACGATCCCATCCTTGATGACGACCTCGGCTCGCGCCAGTCGCGTGAAGAAGTTGTCGCCGACGTTGAGATCAATCATGCTCTCCAGAGTGCCCTGGGAGAACTCGGATTGGAGCTCGAGCGCCTCGGCCTCCTTTATGCGCGCTGCCAGTTCCATGCGGGCGGCTTCCTGTCTGGACCGCTCCACCTCGAGCTGCTGGCGGATCGCCCGCGACTGCGGGGAGACCTGCCGCTCCAGCTCGGAGCGGCGGATCTGGGTGTCAATCTGCGTGATCACGGCGTCGAGGCGCCGCACGGTATCCTCGAGCTCGCTCAGGTACTGCTTCTTGAAGATCTCTGTGACTATGGCCCTTACGACTACCGGTCGAACCACGGTTATCCCCATGCCGGCCTCCATCATCCCGTGTTGCGATTCTGCACGATCTCCACCATCACGCGCCGGCCATCGGGCAGGGCTGCGGCCCGGGCCAGGGTGCGAATCGCGCCCACGATGCGCCCGCGGCGGCCGATCACCTTGCCCAGATCTCCTACGGCCACTCGGATCTCTATGATCACAAGGCGGTCACGCTCCGTTGCCCGCACACCGACCGCCCCGGGGTCGTCCACCAACCCCCGGACCAGATACTCGACCAACGCCCGCAGATCAGCTCCTGGCATGGCGTTTCAGACCTCTCCCTACGCGCCGCCGGAGCGACCGGCCTCCCAGCGAGGGAGGATGCCGGTCTTCACCAGCAGCACGCGGGCCGCCCCCGAGGGCCGGGCGCCCCGGTCGAGCCACGAGCGCGCCTTCGTCTCGTCAATCTGTATCGTCGAGGGCTCGGTCCTGGGGTTGTAGTGCCCGAGCGCCTCCAGGTACCTGCCGCCCCTCGGGGCCTTTGAGTCGGCCACCACCACGCGGTACGACGGTTGGTGCTTGGCGCCTATTCGCATGAGTCGGATCTTCACGGCCATCGGTCTGCCTCCTTGAGTATGCGTTCCATGCTAGTCCACCGGCCCTCCCCTGGGGAGGAATGGACGCCTCCTGCTGTCCCGGCCGTGCTCGTCCGCGTGCCGCACGAGCCGGCGCACTTGCTCGAACTGCTTCAACAACCGGTTTACTTCCTGCACGGATACGCCGCTCCCCCGCGCGATGCGGCGGCGGCGGCTGCCGTCAATGACCGCCGGTGTGTCGCGCTCCTGCGGCGTCATGGACTGGATCATGGCCTCGACCCGACGCAGCTGCCCTTCGTCCACGGACGCGCCGGCCTCACGGATACGGGCGAAGCCCGGAATCATCTCGAGCAGTTGGTCGAGCGGCCCCATCTGGCGAACCTGGCGCAGTTGCTCCAGGAAGTCGGCGAAGGTGAACTGATGCCGCCGCAGCTTTCGCTCAAGCTCGGCGGCTGCCTCGGCCGAGACGGTCGCCTCCACCCGCTCGATCAGCGTAAGGACATCGCCCATCCCAAGGATGCGGGAGGCCATGCGGTCGGGGTGAAACCGCTCCAGCGCATCGGGCCGCTCTCCCACCCCCACGAACAGGATCGGCCTGCCGACCGTGGCCACGACCGAAAGCGCCGCTCCCCCGCGGGCATCGCCATCGAGTTTCGTGAGCACCACGCCGTCCAGCGGTATGCGCGCGCCGAACTGCTCGGCCATGCGCACCGCGTCCTGCCCGGCCATCGCGTCCAGCACCAGCAACGTCTCGTGCGGCGCCAGCGCCGAGTGCATCGCGGCGAGCTCGGCCATCAGCTCGTCGTCCACGTGCAGCCGGCCCGCCGAGTCCACGATGACCACGTCGTGTCCACCGGCAACGGCCGCCTCCACCGCGGCACGTGCCACGCTCACAGGGTCCTTTTCCCCGTGATGGGCAAACACGGGTACTTCCACCTGGTCTCCCACCACCTCGAGCTGCCGGATCGCGGCAGGCCGCTTCAGGTCCGTGGCCACCAGGAGGGGTGCGCGGCCCCGGCGCCGCAGGTAGCCGGCCAGCTTGCCGGCGGTCGTGGTCTTACCCACGCCGTGTAGACCGATCAGCAGGATGATCGTGGGAGGCGCTGATGCCAGGCGCAGATCGCGCGCCCCTCCTCCCAGGAGACGGATCAGCTCCTGGTGCACGATCTTGACCACCTGCTGGCCAGGGCTCAGGTGCTTCCACACCTCCTGCCCAACCGCCGCCGCGCGGATCGCCTCGACGAAGTCACGGGCGACGCGGAAGTTCACGTCGGCCTCAAGCAGGGCCATCCGCACCTCCCGTAATGCCGCGTCAACGTCCTGGAGGTTCAACACCCCGCGGCCGGCGATCTTGCGGACGATCTCCCCCAATCTTGACTGCAGCGCCTCAAACACCGACGGTTACCTTCTCGTTCGCATCGTGCTCGCGCCGGGCCTCGTAGACGCGATATCCCTCGGCCGCCCGCACCTGGCGTGCCTCGCCGAACCGCCCGGCCACAAGACTTGCCAGCGTCTTGGCTCCCTGTGCTGTGCGCACGACCATGTAGAGCCGGCCACCAGGCCTCAGCACCCGCCACGCCCCTTCAATGAACTGGGTCACGACCCGGCGCCCGGCCCGTATGGGCGGATTGGTGAGCACCAGGTCAACGGAACCGTCCCTGAACGGGGCGGCGCCGTCGCCTACCAGCACGCAGACGTTGGTCAGCCCGTGCGCCGCGGCGTTGGCGTGTGCCAGCCGCGCGGCGCGCCTGTTGAGATCCACCAGCCACGCGCGGCCGCGCGTTGCAAGCGCGGCCGCCACCAGACCGATCGCCCCGTAGCCGCATCCCAGGTCCAGGATGCGATCACCGCGGCGGACCTCCATTGCCTCTATCAGCAGGCGTGTCCCGGCGTCGAAGCGGCGGTGCGCGAAGACACCTGAAACCGACCGGAAGACCCAGGCCCGGCCGCGCAGTTCCACCCTCTGCTCCCGCGTCCTCGGCACCGAACGCGGCACGCTCGTGGAGTAGTGATCCTGCCGCGCCGCGAGCCCCAGAGCCCCTTCCAACCGTTCCATCGCCACCAGCGCCCTGCGCAGGCCGTCGTGGATTGCCTGCCGCGTCACGCTCATCTCCGCGGCGATCTCGCCTAGCGAGAGGTCGTCCTGGTAGTAGCGGCGCAGGAGGTGCTGCTGCTGCGCGGTCAGCAGCGCCCCGTATGCGTCGAACATCCGGTTGGCCCGGTCGCGGTCGGCGAGTGCGCGCTCCATGTGGCTCCACCTGTCAAGGCAAACCCCTTGACAGCCCACCTACGATAGCGCAGGGGCGGGCGCGCCGTCAAGGACTGAGGGGCCTGCGCGTGGAGGGACCTACGCTGCCAGGAGCGCGTCAACAAAGGCGGCGGGATCGAACGGCACGAGATCCTCCAGACCCTCCCCGGTGCCGACGAAGGCGATCGGGACGCCCAGGTCCCGGGTGACGGCCACGGCGATCCCGCCCTTCGCGGTCCCGTCGAGCTTGGCGAGAACGACACCGGTCAGGCCCACCGCCTCGTGGAAGCGGCGCGCCTGGGCCAGGCCGTTCTGGCCCGTGCCGGCGTCCAGAACCAGCAGGCGCTCGACCGGCGATCCGGGCAGCGCGCGTGCCACCACCCGGTCCATCTTCTTGAGCTCCTCCATGAGGTTGACCTTGGTGTGCAGCCGGCCGGCGGTGTCCACGATGAGCACATCCGCACTCCTCGCCATCGCTGCCTGGGCGGCATCGAAGACCACGGCGGCCGGGTCTGCTCCTGCCTTATGCCGGATGACCGGAACACCCACCCTCTCGCCCCACAGTTCGAGCTGCTCGATGGCCGCGGCACGGAAGGTGTCTGCCGCCGCCATCATGACGCGGCGGTCTTCCTGGCGCATCCTGAAGGCAAGCTTGCCGATCGTCGTGGTCTTGCCCGAACCGTTCACGCCCAGAACCAACACCACAGCCGGAGGCGGATCGAGGCGCAACGAACCAGGCGTGCCCAGCAGGTCGCGCAGAACCGTTCCAAGCGCGGCGCGGACCGCCTCGGCGGTGCGGGCCCCAGGTTCGCGGCGCAGCCGCTCCACGACCTCGGCACTCAGAGCAGCGCCCACGTCAGCCTGAATGAGCACCTCCTCCAGGCCGGCGAAGAACGCGTCGTCAAGGGGTGCCAGCAGGAGGGCATCGAGACGCGAGGAGATCGCCTCGCGCGTGCGCCCAAGCGAGGTGCGCAGCCGGGCAATCCAGCCAGGGGTCTCGGACGACACGGCCGCCTACTCGCCCGGAAGGGCGACCGCCTCACGCTGCCGCAAGGGCTCTCGCGCGCCGAGGTCCTCGCGCGGCTCGGGCTCCCCCCCGTTCTGGGACGGCACCAGCCGCAACGAGACCAGCGACGAGGTGCCCAGCTCCTGCATCGTCACGCCGTAGAGCACGTCGGCCGCGGCCATGGTGCCCTTGTTGTGGGTGATGATGAGCACCTGGGTCTGCCGGGCCAGGTCCCGCAGAAGGCCGGTGAAGCGCCGCGTGTTCTCGTCGTCGAGGGCGGCTTCCACCTCGTCGAAGATACAGAAGGGGCTGGGGTGCACCCGCAGAAGCGCGAAGATCAGGGCCAGGGCCACGAGCACCCGCTCCCCTCCGGAGAGCGCGACCAGGGATCGGCGCTTCTTGCCTGGAAGCTGGGCGATCACCTCCAGCCCTGGCTCCGCGCCCAGCTCGTCCTCCACCAGCTCCAGTGAACCCTGTCCTCCGTCGAACAGCTGCTGGAAGAGCCGGCCGAACTCCCGGTCAACCTCCACGAAGGCCTGATCGAACCGCACGCGCAGCGCGGCGTTTATCACGGCGATCGAGTGCCTCAGCGCGTCCGCGGCGGCGCGGACATCCTGGGTGCGGCCGCGTAGTGCCTCCAGGCGCACCGTCAGGGTGGCGTGCTCCTCGATCGCGCGCAGGTTCACGGGCCCCAGTTCGCGCAGCGCGGTCCGCAGTTCGTCCAGCCGCCGCCGTGCCTCATCGCGAGACGCCTCGAGGCGGCGGGAAGCCGCCTCTTCAAGAGTGATGCCGTATTGCTCGTCGAGGCGAGAAGCGGCCGCGGCCAGTTCGGCGTCCGCCTGCGCGCAGCGGAGCTCGGCGCGATGCAGCGCCGCCTCCGAGGCCCGGGCTGCCTCGATAGCGGCGTGGAGTTCCGCTCCTTTGGCCTGAAGGCAGTCGCGCAGCCCTGCCCTCTCGGCGGCCAGGCGCTCCAGCCTGGCCTTCCCTGCGGCCTGTCCGGCGAGGACCGCATCGTGAGCAGCAGCCGCCTCACGCAGGTGTTCCTCTGCGGCACCCAGGTCTGCGGAGATGCGCTCCGCGTCCCGGGCCAGTCCCGCCCGGCGTGCCTCAATCTCATCCACCACGGCGGTACGGTCTCGCAGCCGCCCGCGCAGGGCCTCCAGGTTTCCGTCAACCTGCGCCATGGCGACCTGGCACGCGGCCACCGCCTGCGCCGATGCTTCCCGCGCACCACCCAGCCGCCTTGCCTCCTGTTGGAGTTCTGCCAGGCGGGTCTCCAGATACCCGGTCTCGTCCTCAAGCCGCCGCACGTCGCCTGCGAGGCGGTCCACCTCGGCACGCCTGCCGTGAAGCTCCAGGCCGCGCGACGCCGCCTCCGCGGCCAGCGCGGCCTCGTCCCCGGCCAAACGCGCGGCCTCGGCTTCCAGTTGTGCCAGACGCTGAGCGCGCTCCGTCAGGGCCGTGGCCGCTGCACCGCGGGCGGTCCTATGCGAGGAGAGCGCGGTCTCGGCGGCCGCCGCCTGCTCGGCGGCGGTCAGATACTGCTTCTGGGCCATCTCCCGGCGAGATGAAGCCCTTGCCGCGTCTGCCCGCAACGCGGCGAGCGCCTGGTTGCGTCCCAACGGCATGACGTCACGACCGCGCCGCCCGCGCAGCGACAGCACGCCGTCAGGGGAGAGGAGCGTGCCGTCAAGGGTGACGACCCGGCCAGAGAAGCCGGATCCGAACAGCCCCCAGGCGCAGTCCAGATCGGCTACGATCGCCACGTCGCCCAACAGGGCATCCACAGCAGTACTGATGGACGCGTCGGAGATCACCACCTCGGCCGCGCGTACATGGGCGCTGCCATCCATGACGGGTGCCAGAGGCCGACTGGCGCGGACCGAGTCCAGGGCCAGGATGGCGGCTCCTCCATTCCCCTCTGCCTCAAGAAAGCCGCAGATCACCGGGATCGCTGCCCTGCTGTCCACGACCAGGCAGTGGAGCCTCCTTCCCAGTGCCGCGGCAACGGCGGGCTGGTATTCACCCGGCACCTCTATCAGGTCGGCCACCGCGCCCCGCAGCCCCGGGAACCGGGCGGGATCGGCGCGGGCAGCCAGCAGCACACCGCGTGCGCCCTCCTCGAAGCCCGCGAACTGGGCGTGTGCCTCTTCCATGGAGGCCAGGCGGGATTGGAGCCCGTGCTCTTCCATTTCAGCGGCGCGCAGCCGTTCCGCGGAAGCATCCAGGCAGCGACGGCCCTCATCCGCCGTCCGCGTTGCGGATGCCAGGGCATCCTCCGCGTGTTCGAGCGTCGCTCGCGCCTCACCGCAGGCCTCGCGCGCAGATTCGAGGGCATTCGTAATCCGCGCCGCGGCCTCGCGAAGGTCTTCGACCCTCTTCTCGGCGGCAGCGGCCGACTGGCCCAGCACCTCGGCGCGCGCGGAGAGCGCGGCCAGATCGCTGCGCGCCTGTGCCAGGGTCCGCGCGACGCCCGCTGCTTCTGGGCGGGCAAGGGACAACCACGCCTCCACCTCGTCTGCCGCGGCCTCGGCCTCAGAGAGACCGGCGACCGCGGCCGCCATCTCGCGCTGCTGCACCTCACGCTGGTCCTCCACCGCCGAGGCATCCTGGCGCAGCACCTCTGCGTCTGCCGCCACGCGGGCCTGCTCCTCCAACAGGCGGCCGGCCTCGTCCTTCAGGTGCTGGTGTTGCGCGCGCAGGGCATCGAGCCGCCGCTCCGCCTGCTGAACCTCGGCCGCACGGACCGCGAGCTCCTCGGCCCGGCCAAGGAGCGCCTGTTGGCCCTCCTCCCACTGGGCGGTCAGGGAGGCAACCTGCGCCTCGACCTCTGCCAAGGCGGCCGCCGCGGCGTCCGCCCTCGCAGCCGCGGCTGCGGCCTGTTCCCTTTCAGCGACTTGCTGGGAGGCCAATCGGCGCGCGGTCCCAACCAGGCGGCGCGCCTCGTCCGCGTACAGCGCCAGCTCCAGATCGCGCAGCTCCTCGCTGTGACTGCGGTATTGAGCCGCGGCCTCGGCCTGCGCCGCCAGCACCAGCTGCTGCGCCTCCAGCTCGGAAAGCAGATCGCCGGCACGGTCAAGGTGGGCCTGGACGTGGCCCAGCCGGCGCTCGGCCTCGGTGCGCTGCCGCTTCTGCCTTGCCAGGCCTGCGGCCTCCTCCAGCCACTGCCGGCGCTCGAGTGGTGTGGCGCGCAGGACCGCGTCCACCTCGCCCTGTCCGATCAGCGCGTATGAACGACCACCTAGTCCGGTACCCAGGAACAGCATCTGGATGTCGCGCAGGCGGCAGTCCACACCGTTGATGGCGTACTCTCCTTCGCCTCCCCGCGTCACGGTGCGCGACACGGTAACCTCGTTGAACTCCAGAGGAAGATCGCCGGCGCCGTTTTCCAGGGTGAGCGAGACTTTGGCCAGGCTGTGGGGCCGGCGAGAAGCGGTACCGGCAAAGATGATATCCTCCATCCGGGCGCCCCGCAGCAGCCGGGCGTTGGTCTCGCCCAGGGCCCAACGGATGCTGTCCATGATGTTGCTCTTGCCGCTACCGTTGGGACCCACTATCGCTGTGATTCCGGGATGGAACTCGAGTTCCGTGCGGTCCACGAACGTCTTGAATCCTACGAGCTCCAGCCTCCGAAGCTGCACGCTCCGTCTCCTCCTCGACTCGGACCGCCTGCGCGGCCCGCCCGTTGTCCGACCGCCGCCAGGGGCGGCGAGAATCTAATCGGGTGCTGCGACGACAGGTGTAACCATTGCAGCCTGACGATACAACCCAACCAACCTCTCGGTAAGCGTTTCAATGGCGTAGGCCCGGGCCGCGACCCGACCGGCGGCGGCAAGGCGGCTCCGCAACGCATCGTCGCCCAGGAGCCGGTGAATCGCCACACCCAGCGCCTCGGCGTCCAGGCCGGTCAGGAGTCCGGTCAGCCCGTCGCTGACGACCTCGGACACCCCTCCTGCGCCCACCGCGGCGACCGGCAGGCCGGCCGCCATCGCCTCCACCACGACGAGCCCCTGCGTCTCCGTGGGCGACGAGAAAGCAAACAGGTCAGCGGCCGCGTAGCAGTCGAGGACCCGGTCGTGATCAAGCGGGCCGGTGAAGATCACCTGCCCGGCTATGCCTCGGTCCGCGGCGGCGCGCCGGAGGGCAGCGGCCTCAGGTCCGCCGCCCACCACCAGCAGGCGGGCCGGCGTCCCCTGGGCGGCCATGGCAAAGGCCGCCAGCAGCACGTCGAAGCGCTTCTCTCGCGCCAGGCGACCGACCGTGATGACCAGGGGCACGCCCGCAGGGATCCCGAGCCGGGGCCTGACCCAGAGAGGGTTTAGGCGATCGAACCGGTCCAGGTCGAACCCCGCGGTCGCGAGTACCTCGACCCGAGCGGATACCCCGCGCGCCAACAGCCAGTTCCGCACCGCATGGGAGGGCGCGACAACTAGCGAGCAGCGGTTGCAGTATCTTATCGTGTACCGCGTGACCACCTCACGGGAGAACCGTTGGGACACGATCGGGACGTAGTGCACGTACTCCGAGTACATCGTGTGATGCGTGAAGACCAGCGGCAACCCAAGGCGGCGGGCCGCGAACAGGGCGGCGGTCCCCATGAGGAACGGCGAGTGGGTGTGGATCACGGAGAGACGCCGTGCGCGCAGACCGGCCGTGAAGCGCCGGGCCACCGGGATGGCCAGCGGGAAGTCAGGGATCCCGGGCGCGCGAACCGAAGGAAACCGAACCACGTCGGGGTCGGCGTCCCTGTAGCCCGGATACGCGGGCGCGAAGATCGAGGCCTGATGTCCCTGGCGCCGGAGCTCCGTCACCAGGGCCTCGATGGAGCGCACGACACCGCTGATCCGCGGGAGGTAAGAATCGGAGAACACCCCCACGCGCACGGCGTCGCCCCCGCAGGGCATCCGCTTGATGTTCCACCTCCGCTCGCCACGAGAACGTCGGACGCCCGGGCCGGCCAATACACCTATCGTTCGCGACGTCACACCGTTCTCCTTCGGTCCGATCCGCCTGCCCGCGGCACCGTCAACGCGACGGGGCAGCGCTCGTGCGCCGCCCCGCGCATCCACGTTCCTAGGTTGTCTGGTCGGGGAGGGGGGATTTGAACCCCCGGCCTCAGCGTCCCGAACGCTGCGCGCTAACCAAGCTGCGCCACTCCCCGCTGCGCTCCATTGTAGTGGCGGGAGCGCCGACGGGCAAGTCATCACTCCTTCTGCTCGGACTCCTCCGCGGACTCATCCGGACCGGATTCCTCGACCGCGGGTGCTTCGGGCTCTGCCTGCTCCGCCCTGGCTTCCGCCGCCTGTCGGAGCAGGGCGCCCATGGCGTCACCAACCGCGTCGCCGATGGTGATCCGCCCTTCGTCTTCCTGCGTCCGCATGTAGTCCTTGACGCGCTTGCGCTCGGCCTCTCTGGCCAGACGCCGAAGACTGAGCAGCATCCTGCGCTCCTCGGGCCTGATCTCGGTGATCATGGCCTCGATCACCTGGCCGACCTCAACCACATCCTCCACCTTGCCGACGCGTCGCTCCGCCAGCTCCGCGATCGGGAGGAACGCATCGAGGTCGCGGAGACGCACGAACGCCCCGGACGGCACGATGCGCACGACCTTGCCCTTGGCGACCTCGCCCGCGCGATGCCGCTCGGACACCTCGGCCCAGGGATCGTCCAGGATCTGCTTGAGCCCCAGGGAGATCTTTCCGCTCTCCCGGTCCACCCGCAGCACCTGCACGCGCAGGTGCTGGTTCCGACGGACCACCTCGGAGGGATGCCGGATGTAGGTCCAGGCCATCTCGCTGATCGGCAGCAGGCCGTCCACGCCGCCGAGGTCCACGAACGCGCCGAAGTCGGTGATGCGCTTCACCGTGCCCTCGACGATTGCCCCTTCGACCAGACTGCCCAGGACCTCCTCGCGCTTGGACCTGCGGTCTTCCTCCACAGCCATCCGGTGAGACAGGATGACCCGGCCCTTGCCGCGGTCCACCTCGATCACTCGAAGAGGGATGGACTGGCCCACGAACCACTCAAAGCGCCGGCCCTTTGCCTGGGTAAGGTCCACGTGCGAGCCGGGTACGAACCCGCGCACGCCCAGATCCACCACGAGTCCACCCTTGACCTTGTCAACGACCATCGCGTGGAGGATCGCGCCCGATTCCTTCATCTGGGCGATCCGATCCCAGGTGTGAATGAAGTCGGCCCGCTTCTTGCTGAGGATGATGTTGCCTTCCTCGCCCTCCACCCGCATCACCATGACGTTGATCTGATCGCCCACCGATACCGCGTCCACTTCTTCCCCGCGACGGGTCATCTCTTTTGGCGGAATCAGCCCTTCGGACTTCGCACCCACGTCCACAAGAATGCCCTCGGTATCAATGCGCACGACCGTCCCCTTGACGATCTGCCGCTCCCGGAGTCTTGGTACGGCGTCTCCCAGGTCCAACGCTTCGCTCCCAGGAGTCTGATCGCCGTACACCATGATCTCTTCGCTCATGCCTGCCACGCCCTCTCACGCGAACTCCAGCCCGGGCCATTGATTCGTCCGGGCGTACCGTGCGATCTTCGCCGCGACAGCGGGGTTTCCTCCCACTCTATATCCGCCAGTAGTTCAGCAACTGGCGCCGCGCAGCCCTCAGCCGCGGGCGGATCGCCGCGGACGGGGCTTCTGGCGGCGGCTCCTCGTCTGGGATGCCCCAGGCCGCGCGACCGACCAGCGCCTCCAGCGTCGCCACGCAGGAAGCCCCCAGCGCCGCCAGATCGTAGCCGCCCTCCAGCGTAACGAGCAGTGGCGCCCCGGACGCGCTGGCTGCTTCATCGAGCAGCCGTGCCAGCCGGCCGAACCCCCGGGCGGTCACGACCATGCCTCCCAGCGGATCGGCGAAGTGGGCATCGTACCCTGCCGAGACAACCAGGAAGTCCGGGTTGTAGACCGAGCCGAGCGGCAGCACAACCTCTGTGAAGGCCTCCTCGTATCCGCCGTCTCCTGTATCGGCCGGAAGCGGCAGGTTCACGGTGAACCCCTCTCCAAGATCCTCGCCGACGTCGCCCAGAGCACCGGTACCTGGGTACCAGTATTCCTGGTGCAGAGAGACGAAGAGCACGCCTGGATCGCGCCAGAAGACGGCCTGCGTTCCGTTGCCGTGGTGGACGTCCCAGTCAACGATCATGACGCGCTTCCGGCCCAATCGGCGCGCCGCGGCCGCGGCCACCGCAGCGTTGTTGAACAGGCAGAACCCCATCCCCTGCTCCGGCAGGGCATGGTGACCAGGAGGACGGACCGCAAGGAAGGCGCGGGCGGCCCCTCCGGCGCACAGCACCTCTGCCGCATGCGCCGCGGCGCCGGCCGCATGGGCGGCGGCGACCGCCGAGTCCGCGCTGACGCGGGTATCCTGATCCAGCCACCCGCCCCCGCGTTGCGCCATTGCCTCCAACCCGTCAACGTACGCGGCCGAGTGAACCGAGAGCAGGAGATCCCTCTCAACCGGCGGGAACTCGGAGGTCTCCACCAGATCGGCCAGCCCGCTCTCTCCGATCGCCCGCTGGATCGCCGGGAGGCGCTCCGGTCGCTCGGGGTGTCCTGCGCCGGTAAGGTGCCGGGCACACGCGGGATGGGTGAGGTGGAGCACGCTCACGGTCGGGCGGCTGCCCGCAGGGCGGAGATGGCCGACTCGATCCCCACAGGGGCGCTGAAGATCGCGGAAGCGGCGATAAGAACGTCCGCGCCGGCGGCAACGGCAAGGCCTGCGGTCTGCGGCGATATGCCCCCGTCTATGCCCACCCAGCCGGACCAGCCGGCCAGAAGCGCTCTCAGGCGCCCGATCTTGGGCAGGACGCCCGGCAGGAAGGCCTGCCCGGCGTAGCCCGGGTTGACGCTCATGACGACCACGAAATCCAGGACGTCCCCCAGCTCGGCGCAGGCCTCCGGGGGCGTGCCAGGGTTGAGGGCGATCCCGGCCTGGACGCCGAGGGCCCGGATCTGGGACAGCACGCGGTGTGGGTGCGCGGTCGCCTCAGGATGCACGGCCAGGCAGGAGGCGCCGGCGAGGGCGAACGCCTCCAGGTGGCGCTCGGGCCGGCAGATCATCAGGTGGACGTCCAGCGGCAGGGTGGTGGCGCGGCGCAGCGCCTCAACGATCACGGGGCCCATGGTTATGGGCGGGACGAAGCATCCGTCCATGACGTCCACGTGGATCATGTCGGCGCCGCCCCGCTCGGCAGCGGCCACGGCCTCCGCGAGGTGGACCAGGTCGGCGCTAAGTATGCTCGCCGCGATTCGCACATGCGCCTGGTAGGCCGACGGCCGGGGGGCGGTCACGGCCGGATCTCCTGGACCAGACGGCCGTCCACGTAGACCTGGATGATCGTGTACCCCTGGCTGCGCACGGTCTGATCAACCCGGTCCCCAGGCGAATGTGGGGCCTGATAGGCGGTGCGCACGCCGGTCTCGTCAATGACCACGATCCTGACCTCCTGCAATCCGCCTTCCGGGACGATGACCTGCACTCGTGTGCGCCGTACCAGGCCCGGCGAAACCGCGGGCGAGGGCTGCGGCGACGGCAGGACGCGGGGGCCTGGTGCCGGTGTTGGCGCTGGTGGAACGCGTTGTCCGGGCGTCGGCACAGGCGTGGGCAGAGCGCGGGGTGCCTGCGTCGGAGGCCGCTGGGGTTCCACGATCTGAGGCTCGGCGGTGATGACCGGAGCCCGCGGAGGCGCGCTCTCCTCTCCGGGCCGGGCACTGACGGTTAGTATGATCTGGACCGCCCCCGGGCGCAGGGGCGTCGCGGCCGGCGGCGACTGCTCGAGTACCGTTCCCGGTTCGGCTGCCGTGGTCGCCAGCGTGCGGAGATGCGTGATCACCAGGCCCCGCTCCTCCAGGAGCAGCCTGGCATCTGCCAGCGCACGGCCCACGAGCGACGGCATCTCCACCTGTGGAGGACCGCGACTGATAACCAACAACACCGGCGTGTCCAGGGGCACGCGTGAGCCCGCCGGCGGATCCTGCCTGATTACCGTGCCTGCCTTCGCGATCTCGTCGTGCGCCTCCTGAAGCGTCCCGGCCTGAAGACCCGCCCCTTCCAGTGCAAGTTGCGCCTCCTGAAGCGTCCGCCGCACCAGGTCGGGCACCGTGACAAGCTGTGCTCCCAGGCTGAGCACCACGCCGATGCGCCGTCCCCGCTTGACGCGCTTGCCGGGTGGCTGGTCCTGCGAGAGGACGATGTCCTGCGAGACGGTTGGGCTGTAAGCCCGCTCTGTGACCGCGATCGTCAGGCCCGCCTGCTGCGAGATCAGCTCGGCCTGGGGCAGCGTCCGCCCCACCAGGTCCGGCATCTCGACCTCGGGGACGTTGAGGTAGCCGTTCACCGCCTGCCAGCCGGCCCATGCGCCCAGAGAGACGATGACCAACACGGCGGCGGCGATCCGGAGCGCGGCGCCTCCCGGTCGAGTCGGCGCCACTTCGCCGGGGAGCGCGAACCGGCGGGTGGTGCCCTCGTCGGTCGCGGCCGTCTCTCTCCACAACTCGGTTTTTCCCTCCAGGTCGCCTGCCATCTCGCGGGCCGAGCCGTAGCGGTCCTGGCTTGACTTGGCCATGGCCTTGAGGATGATCCCCTCGAGCCGCAACGGAATGCTGGGCTCGATCGCACGGGGAGCGGGAGGCGGTTCATGCAGGTGCTTGAGCGCTATAGCGATCGGGCTGTCACCGGCAAACGGCAGCCTGCCCGTCAGCATCTCGAAGAGCACCACGCCCAGCGCGTAGATGTCTGACCCGCGGCCGACGGCGGCGCCGCGCGCCTGCTCGGGCGAGAGGTAGTGAACGGTCCCTATCACCGTACCGGGCTGCGTGATCGTGCTGGTGGCCAGGGCCCGGGCGATCCCGAAATCGGCCACCTTCACGCTGCCGTCGGGAGCCAGGAGTATGTTCTGAGGCTTCACGTCGCGGTGGATGATTCCCTGGCGGTGGGCGTAGTCCAGCGCCTCGCAGACCAGCAGGGCTATGCGCTCCGCATCGGCCGGCTCGAGGCGGCCGACCCGTCGGAGGTAGGCCTTCAGGTCCGGGCCGTCCACGTACTCCATAGCGATGAAGTACGTGTCGCCGTCCTGCCCGCTCTCTAGAACGCGAACTATGTTCGGGTGAGCCAGGGCTTCCGCTGCGCGGGCCTCGCGGGCGAATCGCTCGATGAACTCGTGGTCGGCGGCGTACTCCCCACGCAGGATCTTGAGCGCCACAACCGCGCCGTCGTCCAGCCGGCGCGCGCGGCAGACCGTGGACATCCCGCCCTCGGCGATGCGCTCGGCCACCTCGTACCGTCCGGCGATGACGGCGCCGTGGTTTGCGCTCATGCCGGAACCCCCGCGGCCCGGGTTTGGTGGAGCTGCCCGCAGGCGGCCTGGATGTCCACGCCGCGGTCCAGGCGAACCGTGGCGGACGCTCCGCCCCGGCGCACCAACGCCGCGAAGCGGTGCACCGCGTGGGCCGGTGGCCGCGCGTATTGCAGCCCGTAGACCGGGTTCCAGGGAATCACGTTCACGTGCGCGCCACTCCCCGACAGCAACGCCGCCAGGCGGCTTGCATGGTCGTCGTGATCGTTGACGCCGTGCATGAGCACGTACTCGAAGGTAACCCTGCGACCCGTGGTGGCCGCGTAGTCGCGCGTGGCCGCCATCAGCTCGACAAGCGGCCACCGCCGGTTGACCGGCACGAGCTGCGACCGCAGGTCGTCGGAGGGCGCGTGGAGCGACACGGCTAGGGTGAGCTGCAGCCGCTCCTCTGCCAGGCGACGGATCTGCGGCACCAATCCGACCGTCGAGATGGTCATGTGACGCATCCCGATGTGCGGCCCGTACTCCTCGTTCAGGAGGCGCACCGCGCGCAGCGTCGCATCGTAGTTTGCCAGTGGTTCGCCCATGCCCATGAACACGACGTGGGTGATGCGATCGTCGGTCTCGCCGCTGATCAGCAGGACCTGGTCCACTATCTCCCCGGTGGTGAGGTTCCGCACCAACCCGGCCATGCCCGTGGCACAGAAGGTACACCCCATGCCGCACCCCACCTGCGTCGAAACACAGACCGAACGACGGCCGTCGTCGTAGCCCATCAGCACCGTCTCGATCGCCCGGCTATCGGGTAGATCAAGCAGGAACTTGGTGGTGAGACCGTCCGGGGAGTCCGAACGCGCGGCCACGCGCAGACGCGTCAGGGTTGCCCCCTCCCCCAACCGCTGGCGCAGCGCTTGGGGCAGGTCGGTCATCTCGTTGAAGTGGGCCGCGCGTCGCTGGTAGATCCAGCGTGCGATCTGGAGGGCGCGGTAGCGTGGCTCACCCATCGGCGCGAGCGCGCCCTCTATCTCCTTCAGTGTGCAGCCCACGAGTTCGATCGGCACCACCGTTCCACCGGCCGCCGCAACCGGCGGCCTCCTGATTATAGCGTCCTCCTGCCTGTCGCGTTCATCGCCGCCGCAGCCGGGCTATGTAGAAGCCATCGGTGCCGTGCAGGTGGGGCAGGAGATGGACCTCCCCTGCCTCCACGCCGTCTACAAGGCAACCGCCTGCCGACCGGGGAAAGGTGCCGGCGAACGGGGCAAACCCAAACGACGGGTGCTCTGAGAGGAATCCCCTGACCACGTCTGGGCCTTCCTCCGGCTCGTTGCTGCACACGCTGTACACGAGCGTGCCGCCGGGCCGGACCGCACCGGATACCCCGCGCAGGATTGCCTGCTGCACCTCGGCGCATCGGGCCGGCGACCGCTCATCAAGGCGCCACTTGATCTCTGGGCGGCGCCGGACGGTGCCCAACCCTGAGCAGGGCGCGTCCACCAGCACGGCGTCTGCCGCTTCGAGCCACCGCACTCCAATCTCATGCGCATCCAGGTTGTGAACCTCGACGCAGGTCGCGCCGAAAGCGGCCGCCCGTCGCGCCAGCGCCCGGGCCTTGCCCGGATGAACGTCCACGGCCAGCACGCGGCCGCGATTCGCCATCAGGGCCGCCAGGTGCAGCGACTTGCCACCGGGCGCGGCGCACGCGTCAATGACCGTGGAGCCGGACACCGCCACATCTGCGAGGGCATGGACCACGAGCATGGCACCCTCGTCCTGCGGGGCACACAACCCCTGGTCGTACAGCGGCAGGCGGCCGACGAGCGAACCATGGACGCGCATCGCCTCGGGCACGATCCCGGGGCCGGCATCCAGGCCCGCCGCACGGAGCAGACCCAACAGATCGTCCCGCGTTGTCCGCAGGGTGTTCACCCGGAGGGTCGCCGGCACCGGGCGCGCGTTGGCCGCCAGCAGCGCCTGCGCCTCTTCCATCCCCCACCGGGCCACCCAGCGGCTCACCAGCCAGCCGGGATGCGAGTGCACCACGGAGAGGTGCCCTACCGGGTCCGATCCGGCGTCCGGGGGTGGTGCCGGGCCTTCGGCGGCGAGGCGGCGCAGCACCGCGTTCACCAGCCCCGCGGTCCCGGCGTGTCCATGCCTGCGGGCCAGTGCCACGGCCTCGGACACGGCGGCAGGCGCGGGCACGCGATCGAGCTCCATGACCTCGAAGGCGCCCATGCGCAGGGCCGTCCGAATCGCGGCCGGCAGCGTGTCCAGGGGTCGCGCCAGCAAGGCGGCCAGCGCGTGATCGAGCCGCGTGCGGTGGCGCAGTACCCCCAGCACGATCGTCGTGGTCAGCGCCCGATCGGCATCGGACAATGACGAGCGGGCCAGGGTCCGAAAGAGCAGGGCGCCGACAAATGCTTCGGCCGCCTCCGCGCGGTACAGCACGGCGAAGGCGGCCTCGCGCGCGGGCGTCGCCGCCGGGACTGCCGGCCTACTCGTCACGCATGTTGCGCAGCAGAACCAGGCGCACGAGCTGCATTACCGCCATGGCTGCGGCGGCCACATATGTCAGCGCGGCCGCGTTCAGCACGGCGCGGGCTCCGTCGGCCTCGCGGGGCATCACCAGGCCCTCTCCCTGCAGCACGGCCACGGCGCGGCGGCTGGCATCAAACTCCACCGGTAGTGTGACCAGGGCGAACGCGATGTAGCCCAGGAACAGCAGGACGCCCAGGTCCATCAATGGGCGACTGCTCGTGAACATGCCGATCATGAAGAGTATCCACGCCGCGTTCGAGCCGATGCTCGCCACGGGCACGATCGCGGATCGCAGGGCCAGCGGTGCGTACTTCTCGTGATGCTGGAGCGCGTGGCCGCACTCGTGCGCTGCCACGCCAACGGCCGCGACCGAGTCGCTCCCGTACACCTCAGGGGAAAGTCGCAGCGTCTGGGTCCTGGGGTCGTAGTGGTCGGCCAGCATGCCCTCCACCGGCTCGATCTTCACGTGCCGCAGCCCGCGGCGCCGCAGCAGCTCCGCCGCCACCTCGGCACCGGTGCGACCGCCCGCGGTGCGCACCTGGCTGAACCGCCCGAAGGTGCTCCGAACCTTGAACTGAGCGTACGCCGCGAGCACCAGGGCGGGTATGAGGATCAGGAACGTGCCGTCACCGAAGAACATCTGCTTCCCCCCGTTGGATCTTGTCCTTCATTCTATCACAGGCCTCCTTGTGCTACTGTCTCGCCTAGCCGGTCGCCCTTGGCCACGCGGTGACCGCGCGCAAAGGCGGCCGCGGACATGCGCCGGCCTCCCTCGGGCTGAACCTCGACTAGCGCCACGGCACCCTCGCCCGCGGCGACCGTGATCCCGGCTTCGCCTGCTTCCAGCACCTGCCCCGGCAGGCCCTGTCCATCCATCACCTTGGCCCGCCAGATCTTGAGGACGCCGCCGCGCCAGGTCGTGTGAGCGCACGGCCAGGGGTTCATCGCTCGCACCAGGTTGATCAAAGTCTGGGCCGGGCGCGCCCACTGGATCGCGCCGTCGGCCTTCGAGAGCTTCCCCGCATAGGTCGCGCGCGTGTGGTCCTGCGTCCGGCGCTGCGCCTCGCCCCGGGCGATCTGGCCTGCGGACTCGAGGAGAAGAGCGGCTCCCTCCTCGGCCAGTCGCGCCTCGAGTTCGCCTGCGGTCTCCTCGGGCCCGATCTCGACCCGGCGCTGGAGGATGATGTCGCCGGCATCGAGATCCTCGGACAGGTGCATTACCGTGACGCCGGTGGCGGCAGCGCCGTCGGCTATCGCCCGCTGGATCGGCGAGGCACCCCGGTACTCCGGGAGTAGCGACGGGTGGAGGTTTATGCAGCCCATCGGCGGGAGCGCAAGCACTGCGCCGGGCACGAGCCGACCATACGCCACGGTAACCAAGAGGTCCGGCCGCAGTGCCGACAGATCTGCCAGCGCCTCCGCCGACCTCAGGCTTTCGGGCTGAAGCAGCGCAAGCCCCATCTCACGCGCCGCCACGGCCACCGGAGGCGGCGCCTGAACAAGACCTCGGCCCGAGGGACGGTCGGGCTGGGTCACGACGCCGACTACGACTGCGGCTTGGGCGAGCGCGCGCAGCGAGGGGAGCGCGAACGCGGGGGTGCCCAGGAACACCACCCGGAGGGAGTCCAGCCGCCCCACGGTCACTCGGCCGCCGGGGCGGCCTCGCCAGGAGCGGTCACGCTTCCAATGGTGCTGGGGTCGCGGACCCGGTCGAGGAACAGGATGCCATCGAGGTGGTCAATCTCGTGCTGCAGAACGCGCGCCAGCAACCCGGTGGCCTCGATCGTTACCCGGCGGCCGCGGCGGTTCTTGCCCCGCACCGAGATCGTAGCGGCCCTGGGAACGTCCCCGTACATGCCTGGGACCGAGAGACAGGCCTCGACGGCAGTCTCCTCGCCGGAGGACCGGATGACCTCAGGGTCTACCAGCGTCACGGTGCGGTCCTCGACCTGCGCGACTACCACGCGCACGCCCTCGCCTATCTGCGGCGCGGCAAGACCCAACCCGTTGGCGGCGCGCACGGTGTCCAGCATCGTCTCGATGAGCCGCTGGATTTCCCGCGTCACCCTGCCAACCGGGGCCGCACGCTTCCGCAGGACCGCCGCCTTGGGGTCCCAGACCGTGATGATGTCTCTTGCTGCTACGATTTCCACCACGCCCACCACGATAGCACGGGCAGGGCGATGGCTTCAACGCGTTCTCGAGCGCTCGGGCCTCCTTGCCGCCTCACAGGTCGTGCGGGTCAACATCGGCGCTGGTCCGCACGTCACGGGGCACGCCGGTTCCCAGCAACAGCGGCCGCACCAGGCGGTTCGCGGCCGACCGATCGGCGGCTTTGACGACGATCTCCCAGCGCGCCCTTCCCTCCAACGGCGCGCCCGCCTCTGGGATCGGGCCCAGGATCTCGATCTCCGGCGGCGCGGAGGCGGCGAGTCCGGCCGCGACTGCCTCAACGGCCGCCTGCGTCCGGGCGGTGATGCGGAGTGCCGTCAGGGACCGGAACGGTGGATACCCCAGCGCTGATCGCATTTCGAGCTCGCCGGCGTAGAACGGCCTGAGACTGGTGGCCGCGGCCGCGCGAACGGCCGGATGAGAGGGATCGGCGGTCTCCACCAGCACCAACGCCCGGGTTGCCATGCCCACGGTCCGGATCAACGCTAGCGCCCGCTCCGCGGCCCGATACTCGGGCCTGTGCAGCATCCGGTCGGCGGCAACGAAGCCGACGAGATCGGGCCGGAGCGCCCCCAGATAGGGCAACACGAGTGAGGTGGCGACCAGCACGCCGCCGCGCTCGCGAAACGGCGCAAGCAGCGCGGCCGGCTCGGCGCCCGAACCGAGCATATCGCTGTCGAACCTCCAGACGGCAGGGGTGATCCGGCGCAGGAGCGCGACGAGACGCTCGGAGCCCGCACCCATGGGCATCAGACGCGCGGCGCCGCACCGCGAGCAGACATGGGGCGCGGCCTCGGTCAGCGCGCAGAACCTGCAGCGCAGCCGGCGCCGACTGCGATCGTAGGGCATAGCCACCCCGCACCGGCGGCAACGTTCAACCGCGCCACACTCGCCGCACTGCAGACCTCCGGCATAGCCCTTGCGGTCGCAGAAAAGCACGACGCGGCCGGATTGTCGCACGGTCCTCCGAACGGCGTCGAGGAGCGGGCGGCTGATTTCCTGCCGCGGATCAGGGCGGCGCCTAAGATCAACTATACCCAGGCGGACGCGCGGCGACGGGAGCGCAAACAGGCGCAGGCTGCCATCACGCACCCTGGCGTAGGTGGCAACCGGCGGCGTCGCTGCCCCAATCACCAGTACGCCCGCGGCCCGAGTGCGCTCGGCGGCCACCGCGCGCGTCACGTACCGCGGCGCGCGCTCCTCCTTGTGGCCGCCGCCGTCCTCTTCGTCCACTATCGCGAGCACCGGACCGGCGAGCGGCGCGAAAACGGTCGCGCGCGTCCCTACCACCAGGGCCTGCCTCGCACCCTTCGCGCGGCGCCAGGCGCCAAGCCGGGCCGACGCCGGGAGATCTCCGTGCGACAGTACGGGTTCCAGACCGGCGTCATCCGCGGTCCGGGCGAACTCGGATGCGGCATCCACCGAGGCAAACGCCGCCACGGTGGACCACCCTGCCGTGCGCGCACACTCGATGGCTGCGATGTACGCGGGGGTCCTGTTCCATCCGGCGACCAAGATCTGGCGTGGCCCGCCTGTCATCGCCTCGCGGACCGCGAGCCCCAGGCCGCCTCCCACCTGTGGCTTTGCCGCGCCTTCCGGCTGAGCCGCCTCGACCCCAAGGGCGCCTTCCGCGGCCTCCGGCCAGACGACCTTCAGGGCGCCGCTCTCCGCAACTGGCCCCAGTGCCTCCCACGTCGCCGCGAGCAGGCGGGCCGCCCGCGCCAGCGATACAGGCTTCCGCTCCATTGCCTCCAGCGCGGCCCTGGCCGGGGCGGGCAGGTCCGCGGTCATCGGGCCCTCGCAGCGAATCCGCGCGCCTGACCACAGCGCGTCCCACGGCACTGCCGCGGCAAGGGCCTCGCCCACCGAGGAGAGGTATTCCTGCGCGACCCACTCAGCCAGTTCCACGACCTCGGGGGGAACGAGCGGGGCAGCACCTGCCAGCGCCAGCACAGGGCGAAGATCGTGACGCGGCGCGCCTTCTCCAAGCACGATGCCGGGCAGGAGCCGGCGGCCGAACGCCACGATGACCCCTGCCCCGCGCTGCGCGCCCGCAGCAACGCCGACTGAGAAGGTAAACGCCGCGTCCCCGGCACGCAGCGGTAGGTCTAGCGCTACGAGAACAGGACCTTCACCCGGCATCTGGCTGGCACCCGGAGCGCGGCCTGTGCCGCGCGTCATCTCGCTTCGGAGACCGCGCGCAGCCCGCGCGACAGCAAGACCAGGGTCTCGACAATGACCTCGGGGGACCAGCGGCTCGTGTCCACGATCAGGTGAAAGGGCGCGCGGTCGGCGAGGTCAATGTCGTAGAGGGCCTTGTATCGCGACCACTCGCTGCGTTCACGCACCAGCAACTCCTCGCGGGCACCCCCGACGTCCTTTCCTTCCCTTCCGGCCACGCGGGCCGCGCGGACCTCGAGGGGCGCGTCGAGCCACACCTTGAAGTCGGCATCTATCATCCACCCGGCCAAGCGCGACTCCACGACGCACGGCCCGGATCGGGCCAACTCGGCCTGCAGCTGGTCGAGGTCACGGTCTATGGACGGGTCGCCCTCGGCCAGGCGGTTGAGCTCTACTACCGAAACCCCGCGCCGGGCCGCCAGCTCCCGGAAGACGCCGCCGGCCGAGACGCACGGAATCCCCAGCCTTTCGGCCAGCCCGAGCGCCACCGTGCTCTTCCCCACACCGATGGGTCCACCGATGGCAACGATCACGACGGCCGGTGCCTCACTCGGCTGGGTCCTCGCCCGCCTCGCGCGCGGCGTAGCGGTTTGCCAGCGTCTCCGGCTGCACCGCCGATAGCACCACGTGACCGCTGTCCGTGATCACGACGGCGCGGGTGCGGCGGCCGTAGGTGGCATCTATCAGGCTGCCGCGCTCCCTGGATTCCTGGACGATGCGCTTCACCGGTGCCGAATCAGGGCTGATGATGGCCACGATCCGGTTGGCGGCCAGGATGTTGCCGTGGCCGATGTTGATCAGGCGGGTCTCCATCTCGCGTTGCCAGCTCCGTTTCTTACTCGATGTTCTGAATCTGCTCGCGCAGGCTCTCGATCTCGCCCTTCATCTCGATCACGGCGCGGGTGATCTCCAGGTCGTTGGCCTTGGATCCTATGGTGTTCGTCTCGCGGCCCATCTCCTGGAGGATGAACTCCAGCTTCCGCCCCACCGCGCCCTCTTCCGCGGTCACCACCTGGCGGAATTGCTCCAGGTGGCTGCGCAGCCGCGTCAGTTCCTCGGTGATGTCGCTCCGGTCCGCGAAGACCGCGATTTCGGCGGCGATCCGGGCTTCGTCCACCGGCGTCTCGCCCAGGAGCTCGGCAAGCCGCCCGCGCAGCCGCTCTCCGTAGGCCTGCGCCACCCCGCGGCTCCGCGCGGCGATCGCCTCGGCCATTCGCTCCACCGCGCCTGCGCGGGCCAGCATGTCCTCGGCAAGCCGCGCACCCTCGGTTATGCGCATCGCCACCAGCGCCCCAATCGCGGCCCGGACCGCTTCCTCAAGCGCGGGCCAGAGCGCTTCCACCTCGACGCGGTCCTCTTCCAGGCGCAGCACATCGGGTAGGGCGGCGAGCTGGGCCAGACTGATCTCACCGCTTACGCCCACGCTTGCCGCCAGATCCCGCAGGGCCTGCGTGTAGGAAGCGGCCAGGTCCACGTCGGCGCGAAACGCGCGCTGTCGGCGCGTGCCGTTGTCGCGCGAGATGATTGCCTCAACACGACCCCGGCGTATCTGCTCCATGACCAGCGCGCGGACGCGCTCCTCCAGAGCGCCGAGGTCGCGCGGCAGCCGCACCTGGGCCTCACTGAACCGGTGGTTGACCGACTTGATCTCCACGGCAAGCCGCCCGCCCGTCACATCGGCGGTGGCAGTCCCGAACCCGGTCATGCTGCGGATCACGCGCTTCACTTCGGCCCGCCCGCGGATCGTTCCTGCCCCCAGGAACCCGCACGGGCTTGCGAGAGGACGGCGGGGATTGTATCGTAGCACCGAAATGGCCATCCCCCATTCGTCCTTCGACAGCGTGGTCCTGGCTGCGGTCGTAGCCGAGTGCCAGGACCTGATCGGAGCGCGTCTTCATCAAGTGCTCCAGGAGGGCACGGACGGTCTTGTGCTCGCGCTGCGCCGCGGAGGCCGGGCCCGCAGGCTGCTGCTCTCGGTACACTCCCGCCTCGGCCGGGTTCACCTGGTTGAGGCGATTGAACCCGGGGCCCCTACCCCATTCGCGCAACTCGTGCGCGCACGGCTGGAGGGCGCGCGGTTGACGGCGATCGCATCGCCCGCGTTCGAGCGGATCGTCACCTGCACGTTCGAGACCCTCGAGGGTCCCTACGACCTGATCGCGGAGATCATGGGCCGGCACTCCAACCTGATCCTCTGCTCCGGCCGCATCATCGTAGGCGCGCTCAAGCAGATCGGCCCGGATCGGTCGCGCGTACGCGAGGTCCTGCCCCAGCGGCCCTACACGAGGCCCCCGCAGCCCCGTCCGACACCGTTGAGTGTCACCACCGCCGATCTGGCTGCTCCCAAGGACAAGGCCGCCTGGCGCGCGGTGTTCGAAGCGGTCTCAGGCATCGGTCCTGCCCTGTCGTGGGAAGTGTGCGTGCGGGCAGGTGCTGAGCCAGAGAGCCCGCTGGATGAGCGTGCCGCGAGTGATGTGGTCTCGGCGCTACGCGCGATCGGCGATGTTGTCACCGCGGCGCGGTTCGACCCGGTGCTGTACCGCGGTCCGGACGGCGAGCCCGCGGCCTATGCGCCGTTCCCGCTGGACGGCGTGAGACACCTCCTGCCCGAGCGGTCCTCGATGAGCGCTGCGGTAGAGGCGGTGGCACAGAGCGCAGCCAGGAGGGCACGCTTCGAGGAGATGCGCCAGGGACTCGCCGCAACGGTCCGGCAGGCACTGGATCGCGTTCACCGCACCCTGGCCGCCGTGGCCGAGGACGCGCGGGAAGCCGAAGGCGCCGACCAGTTGCGGGAGCAAGGCGAACTCATTTTGGCTTACCTCTCGCAGATCGCGCCCAGAGCCGCGGTGCTGGAGGTGCCGGGATTCGACGGCCGGCCGGTCAGCATTCCGCTCGATCCTGCACGGTCAGGCGTCGAGAACGCCCAGGCCTGCTTCAAGCGCTACGCGAAGGCGGCCGCGGCCCGCCGACGCCTTCCGGCGCGTCAGGCCGCGCTGGGAATCGAGCGCGCCTTCCTCGAGGAGTCTGCCACGGCTATCGTCCAGGCGGAGGACGCGGACGATCTCTGGGAGGTCGAGCAGGACCTAGTCTCGGCCGGGGTCAGGAAGAGGACGCGGCCTGCCGGACGGCCGCGCGCGGTCGCCTCCGGCCGCTCCTTCGACCTGCCCGGCGGAGGACGGGTCCAGGTGGGCCGCAGCGCTCGGGAGAACGACCACCTGACCTTCGAGGTCGCCGGCCCGGACGACCTCTGGCTGCACGCACGAGGCATGCCGGGAGCACACGTGATCCTGCTGGCCCCAGGCCGGCGCAAAGACGAGCCGATCCCTGAGGCAGCCGTGGAAACCGCGGCCCGGATCGCGGCCTACTACAGCGACGGCCGGTCTGCCACGCGCGTGCCGGTGGACGTAACGAAGCGCAGGTTCGTACGCCGCATCCGGGGCGGCCGGCCCGGTCAGGTACACTACAGCCACGAGCGGACGCTCACGGTCGTACCGGGTCTTCCGTCAAAGACGTCTCGCTCCTGATTCGGTTCTCCCTTCCGCTAACGGGAGCGCGACTTCATGCTTCCAGTCCCCTATTCACAGGGTCATAGCGTGCGACGTCTACAAACACGTTGAATCCCAATTAGTATAATCAGAATTAGATTAATTACGATTATACACTTGCCTCCTCGGCGAAGCCAGCCATCGCCCCGCAGCGAGCCGGCTCACGGCCGCTCCAGGCCCAGCTCCCCCCACATCCACCCGAAGTCATACGCCGGCCGCCCCTCGCGGCGCAGCCGCTCTGAACTGTTTTCGAACTCCTTGAGCAGCGCGATCAGCCGCGGGCGCATGGTCTTGAGACGGGCCGCGTGGCGGGGGGTCCGGTTTCCCAGCGCGGGTACCGTTTGGTCGAGCCAGTTTCGATAGTGCCGCTCGTAGTACTCGCCCACGATCTGCGCTTCCACTTCCGGAGGAACCCGCTCAGCGGGCGGGGGTGCGGGTGAAGCGCGGTGTTTCTCAAGCGCCCGCTCGACATCCTCGTAGCGGGTCGCCCGGAACCTGACCACGCCCCTTGCCGTATCTTCGAGCAGCCGGCGGCCGCGCTCGGCTCGCTCCCGTGACGTGGTCTCGAACACGACGCGCTCCCCCTTGAGGACGAATGTGCCGAGGCCCCGGCGGCCGGGCGGGGCGTCCTCCAGCCACGCGTAGGCGCCGTCGTCCTGGTCTTCAAGATCGGGGTGACTTGCCATCGCGCGTACGAGCGCGGGCCGGTCGAGCACGTCAAAGATCACGCGAGCGAACACCACCGGATCACCTTCTGGCGTCACGAAGGTGGGCAGCGACGGGAACACCACCCAATCCAGCCACCACTTGTGAAACAGCATCCCGGCCCTCTTGAAGAAGATCGTGAGGTCGGCGGCGGGGCTACGGCGTGCGAAGGTCCGGTGCGCCCGCCGCAGCTCCCTGAGCATCTCGGCCCGGGCGCCGGCCGGGTAGAGGTACGGCGCGCCGTCGAGGATCAGATCGCCTCCGGTCCCTGGCACGACCCTCGCAGCCAGCAGATCCCACCGCACGAGCTGATGAGTGGCCTTCCGCTCGCGGACCCACAGTCGCTCGTCAGACCATAGATCGACGAGGTGAAGCCCTTGCTCGGGCGTGACCTCCGCCACCTCATAGAGCCGCAGGTGGCTGTCGCGCATCGCCTCCAGGTATCGGCGTTCGGCGGCGGTGAGGCGGGCGCCCTCGCGCTCGAGAAAGAGATCGACGAGTGTCCGGTCGGGTTCAATCGGAAGGTCGAAGGCGAACCAGGCATCGTATGCCGCTTGGCTCTGCGGGAGCGCGAGCACTTCCCTGACCCGCTTGTCTGGACGCCCGGCCAGCCGGCTCCCCCAGAAAACGATCTGGGCGACCTGGTGGTCGGTCTCGAACTCCGGGCGGACTGCGAATCGCCCCAGCCTGGCCAGGGCGCTGTCACGGTCCGCGGATGTGTAGGTTCCGTCTCGGGGCGTGCAGGCCCCATCTCCGGACGTGTGGGGACCTGGGGTTGGCCGGGCCTTCTCCAGGCAGCACTTCTTGAACTTGCGGCCGCTCCCGCACGGGCACGGGGCGTTGCGACCGACGGCACTCACGGGCCTGTGCCTCACCGCATATCTCCCATGGAATACCGGCCATTCCCAAACACACAGTGCCTCCCCACATGTACTCCTTCCCCCGCCCACAGCAGCGGCAGCAACGGCCCTACCTCGCCCTCGTAGACCGCCTCGCCCACAATCCCACCGAATTTCATCGTGGTCTGCTGCCGGCTGCTGAACCGCTCCCAGTCCACCCACCTGACGTCGCTGCGGGCCAAGCGCACCTGCTTCGCGGTCCGGATGAGCCCTGGGATCTCCCTGTCCGGTGGCCACTTCGCGCCGCAGTGGAAGAGGCTGAGTGCCGTGACCCTGTGAATGAGGTTGCGAATCAGGATGCCCATCTCCGGGCGATCTACCAGCCGCCCATCACGGCGGAGCGTCGTTGGTGTGTGGAACCTGAGTGCCAGGGAGCGAGGATCGGATGGGAGTTCGAGGCGCGGCTGCAGGATGTGGTCAACGGTCACGGTGCAGTCGTGGTTGCGCACGAGGCGGTCGCGCTCGGTGTAGACCTCCACCGGCGAGCCGTCACCGTTGCGCGCCGTGATCTCCAGCGCCCCGAGACGTCCACGGCGGAACCCCAGGCCCTGCTCACCAAGGTCGCGCAAGGTCACGATGAAGTGCGGCAGGAAGTCGATTCCGCGGCCTATGAGGACCAGGCCGAGTTCGAACGGCGCCCCGGGCTCGTAGATCTCCGATGTGTCCTCTGGAGGCTCGAACACGAACGGGCGGGGAATGTCGGTCAGCTTGCGGAGAGCGACAGACCCTGGCAGGGGCGCGGTCTCAAAGATGTAGTGATAGGGGCAGCGGTCAGGGACCTTGCAGGGAGGGCAGAGGCGGCCGCCGACGCACGCCAGGCGGCGGAAAACGTGACCGAAAGCGCCGCGCAGGGCTGAGCCTTTCCAGACAGGAAGGCGCAGGCGCTCCAGCGCGGTGAAGCGGATCCAATACTGCGCGAATCGCAGCATGGGCTCCCATCATCTGAAGGTGCGGACCTATTCGTCTAATGACCCTAAACTCCTTCTGGCTCCTCGATTACCACCTCGTCCCGCCCATCCGTTTCCATTAGCCGCACGGCCACGTGCTCCCGCGCGCTCGTGGGCACGTTCTTCCCGACGTAGTCCGGCCGGATAGGCAGCTCGCGGTGGCCGCGGTCAATCAGCACAGCGAGCTGGATGCTGGCCGGCCTGCCCAGGTCAATCAGCGCGTCCATCGCGGCCCGCGCCGTGCGGCCGGTGAACAGTACGTCGTCCGCCAGCACTACGTGGCGTCCTGCCACCGGGTGTGGGATCGCAGCGGCCTGCGCCGACTGACTGTCGTCTGCGGGCCGGTCGTCCCGATACCGCGCAACATCGAGCGCCCCAGATGGCGGCCGCACGCCCTCGATCGCCGCTATGGCGTCTGCCAGGCGCGATGCAAGGTGCACGCCGCGGGTGCGGATGCCCAGCAGCACCAGGCTCTCAGGGGTCTTGTTGCGCTCCAGGATCTCGTGGGCCATCCGCACAACTGCCCTGCGGATGCTCTCGGCGTCAAGCACGCGTGCCTTCTCGCGCATCGGCGGGGTCATCGCACACATCCTGGATCTCCTGCTGCGGCGCGCAGCAACCCCAGGGCGACCCCGATGTCCGTGGGCAGGGGCGCGTCGAACGCCATCTCGTACCCGCCAACCGGGTGGGCAAATACAAGGCGGCGCGCGTGCAGCGCCTGCCGCCGCATCCCCCACTGGTTGGGCCGCCTGGCGTAGACCGGATCGCCCACCACCGGGTGGCCGATGTGCGCGCAGTGCACCCTTATCTGGTGGGTCCGGCCGGTTTCGAGCTGGATGTCGAGCAGCGTGGCCCCGGGAAAGCGCTCCACGGCCCGGTAGTGAGTGACGGCACGCCGGCCCGAGGCCACGACGGCCATGCGCGTGCGGTGTCGGGGATCTCGACCGATCGGTGCGTCCACCGTCCCCTCCGATCGCGCTACACTGCCGTGCACCAAAGCCAGGTACTCGCGCCGGATGCGCCTGGCCTGGAGCTCGGCCTGGAGACGTCGCATCGCGGCATCGTTCTTGGCCACGACCAGCAATCCTGATGTGTCCTTGTCCAACCGGTGCACGATCCCGGGCCGGTGCTCACCGCCGATCCCGGCCATATCAGGGCACCGGGCCAGCACAGCGTGAACCAGCGTGCCGGTCTGCCGACCTGCGCCAGGATGCACCGTCATGCCGGCCGGTTTGTCCACGACCAGCAGGTGCTCGTCCTCGTAGACAACCGAGAGCGGGATGGGCTCGGGCTCCAGGGCCGTGGGAACGACCGGCGGGATCACGACCTCGATCCGGTCGCCCGCGCGCACCCGATCCGCCGGCCGGGGGCGTGTCGCCGCGGTCTCCGCGGCAGCCGGCAGGTGCTGCGAACCCCCGATGCGCTGCCCCGCGGACTCTCTCTCGGCTACCGTAACGTGCCCGGTGGCTATCAGCCCCTGAAGGCGCGCGCGCGACACGTCTGGAACCCGCTCCGCCAGAAAGACGTCGAGACGCCGGCCCGCGGCCGCCGCCTCGACGAGAAACACGTGCCGCCCGGCGAAACCCGGGGCGGCCGATGGCACAGCGCCTACGCCGGCGCCTCGGCCGCAGGCTCGGGCGGAACCGCCGGCGCCTGGCGCTGCAACCGGACCAGCAGGACCGCGGTCACCAGCACGACGGCGCCGCTGGCCAGTTGACCGGCCGTCAGCGGGCCTATCACCGCGGGCGCTTCGACGAAGAAGTCCACCGCAAACCGGGCCACCGCCTGCAGGAAGAGGGCCAGGACGAACAGGGCCCCGGAGGCGAGCTGCTGTCCGCGCTGAGCCCGCAGGATCGCCAGGATCGCGACCGATGCCAGCATCAGGTAGATCTGCGTAGGGTGCCGCCGCTCCAGGAATAGCTCGATCGCCCAGGGCACCCCTGTCGGTCTGCCTGCAAACAGGCCGTGCAGGAGCGCGCCGATCATGGCGACGCCGTAGCCCAGCACAAGCGCGGGCGTGAAGGCGTCCAGCAGACCTGCGCACGATATCTGCTTGCTCCGGACCGCTCCCCGGATCAGCAGCAGGGCCGCGGCCAGTGCCCCGTAGTAGACGAGCCCGCCGTCGCGCCAGATCGTGACCATCTTCACGGGCTCTACGATGAACTGGCCAAGGTTGGCGGCTATGTAGCCAATGCGGCCGCCCACTATCCCAGCAATAATCGCGTAGAGCGCAAGGTCCAACGTCCAGTTCGGGTCGACCCCGAGCCGCCGCTGGGCGCTCCCGCGGGCCACGCTGATCGCCACCAGGAATGCCAGCAGCAGGAAGACGCCGAACGCCGAGATCGGGATGCCCCACAGGTCGTACAGGATTGGCCGCACTCGTTCACCTCCGGGATTGCGCCTGCCGGCCCTCGCGTGCCATCACCAGCACCAGGAGCCCGGCGCCAACAACTATTGCCACATCGGCCAGGTTGAACACCGGCCAGATGTGCAGATCAATGTAATCTACCACGTGCCCCAGCCGCGCGCGGTCGAGCAGGTTGCCGCAGGCACCACCCGCCATCAGCGCGAAGCCACAGCCCGCGGCACGGGTCGTCAACCAGCGGCCTCTATTGTAGAGAACCAGGAAGAACAGGGTCAAGGCGACGAGCGCTGCCGCGACCGGCGGGATCCCGCTCAGCAGGCCAAACGCCACACCGGGATTCTGTACATGGGTGAGGCTGAGCACTCCCGGGAGAACAGGAATGCTGGCCGAGGGAGGAAGGGCGCGGGCGACCAGCGCCTTGATCACCTGGTCGGCCGCGGCCACCAGCAGCGCGGCGCCCAAGAGCACAACCCGGGATTGGTGCCCGGCGCCCGCCCGGGATGGGCGCGCAGGCGCTACCTGGGGGCCGTTCGTTCCTCGCGCTCCTTGCACCGGATGCAGAGCATGGCGTAGGGCAGGGCGCGCAGGCGGTCGGGGTGGATGGGCTGTTCGCACACCTGGCAGATCCCGTAGGATCCTCCCTCTACGCGAACCAGAGCCTCCTCGATCTGATGCAGTAGTTGGTGCACGCTGTTCTCTATCGCGAGCCCCTTCTCGCGCTCGAAGGTGTCGCTCGCGACATCTACGAGGTCCTCGTCGTAGCTGCCGCTGGCGTCCAATCCCACCTGCTCAACCTCGGGCAGGCGCTCCTCGATCGCCTTCAGCTCCTCGTTCAGGCGCACCCTCTCGGCCTCTAGAAGACGGCGGAGTTCCTCCACCTCTCGCCGGGTGAGGGATCGGGCGGGCCTGTGCGCTGGCTTCTGCGCCGGCTTCTGCCTGGTGCCGCGTGTTGCGCTGGCTCGCACAGGGCTCTTGCGTACCCCGGCCTTTGCAGTCCGTCCCGGGTTCTTCTTGGGACGGCGGGCTGGTTTGGAGGCCATTCGCCATCTCCCATCAACGCGCTGGGATGAAAACCGGCCATATATTACCCGACCGCCATGGTGCTGGCAAGAGCACGAAACTGCCCTATGTGAAACGCGCCACCGCCATCCGGACGCGGAGACCGTCCAGCCGGACCTCCCGCGCAGGCACTGTCGCCGGCGCTGCTTGTACGACCTCTTGTGCGAGGGTCTCGGCCCGGACGTACTGCCCGTGCGCGGCCAGCAGGTCTTCGAGTTCTGGACCTCCTTCGAGGTACAGGACGATTCGATCGCTGACTTCCAGGCCTTCCTCCTTACGGAGCTGTTGGATGTGGTGCACCAGCTCGCGCGCCTGGCCTTCCCGCGCCAGATCCGGACCGAAGGCGGTCTCGAGGATGACGACCTGGCCGCCGGCCGCCTCTGCCGCGTAACCTGGCGCCGTGTGCAATCTGACCTCCACCTCGTCCGGCTCCACGACCAAGGGCTCGCCTTCCACCTGGAGCGTGAGGCCGGCGCCAGAGGCCAGCGCCGCGGCCGCGGCCTCCGGCGGCAGTGCCCGCAGGGCCGCGGCCACCGCCTGCACCCGACCGCCGTGCTTGGGGCCCAGCCGGTCGAACCGCGGCTTGACCTCGTGCCGCACATAGGCCGAAGCATCTTCCACGAAGCGGACCGCCTTGACGTTGAGCTCATCCGCCAGCAGCTCGATCAGCTCTGGCCGTTCAATCAGGTTCCGGTCGCGAGAGGCAATAAGGACCGCGGAGAGCGGCTGACGCACGCGGATCTTCGCGGCGCCGCGCGTTGCTCTCCCCAGACTGACGAGATCGCGCACGACGGCCATCGCGGCCTCCAGATCGGCGTCCAGGAGGGCCGGATCGGGCTCGGGGTAATCGCACAGGTGCACGCTCTCGGGCGCGCCCGCCTCCACGGTGCGGACGAGATTCTGGTGCATGGCCTCGGTAATGAAGGGAACGAACGGCGCCAGGACCTGCGCCAGCGTGCGCAACACCACGTACAGCGTGTGGTAAGCCGCGCGCTTGTCCGCGTCGTCCTCGCTCTTCCAGAACCGCCGGCGGCTGCGGCGGACATACCAGGTGGACAGCTCCTCCACGAACGCCTCCGCCGCGCGGCAAGCGCTCGCCGTATCGAAATCGTCCAGCCGCTCGCGCAACGTTGCCACCAGACGTGTCGTCCGGGAGAGTATCCAGCGATCGAGCAAGCCCGGAGGCGGAGGCGACTCCAGCATCGCGGTGAAGTCGAGGGTCTCCAGGGAAGCGTAGGTAACGAAGAAGGCGTAGACGTTCCACCAGGGCAGGACGAACCGGCGGCGAACCTCACCGGCGGGCCCGTACCCAAAGTTGACGTTCGCGGCAGGGTTCTGCGCCGCAAATACCCACCGTGCGACGTCGGCGCCGATCTGGTCGGCGGCTTCCTCGAACGCGATGGCGTTGCCCCACGACTTGTGCATCTCGCGGCCGTCCTCGCCGCGGACCATGGCATGGCCCAGGCACACCTCGAAGGGCGGCCGGTTCTCGAGCACGGTGCTCATCACGAGCAGCGAATAGAACCAGTTGCGGTACTGCCCTGGAAACGCCTCGGTGATGAAGTGGGCCGGGAACCAGTCGCGCCAGTACCGCTGACCGCCCACGTAGGAGACCCCACCGGTGTCGGGATCGGTGAGCGTTGAGAATGACACGATGCCGGCATCCAGCCACGGATTGCCCACGTCCGTGATGCGGGAGACGGTCGCCCCGCAGGAGGCGCATGCGATCCGCACCGCGTCCACCCAGGGCCGGTGTGGGGAGCGGCCCTCGAACGACTCCCACCCCTCCACGGCCCGCGCGCGCAGCTCTTCGCGCGAGCCGATGACCTCGAACTTGCCGCAGTCCCCACATTCGTAGATCGGCAGGACCAGTCCGTAATAGCGCTTTTTGCTGATCATCCAGTCGTGCATGTTGCGCAGCCAGTCAATCTCGCGGTCCAACCCGAAGGAAGGGATCCAGCGGATCTGCCGGGTCACGTCCATCATGGCCTCGCGCACGGGGTCCATGGCGATGAACCACTCATCCACCAGGCGGAATACCAGCTCGCTCCCGCAGCGCCAGCACACCGGATACCGGTGGGTGTAGGGCTCGACGCGGTAGAGCAGGCCGCCCGCGCGCAGGTGGGCCTCGATCGGTTCGGTGACCTCGTAGACAGATTGTCCCTCCAACCAGCCGTAGGGCCCTTCGAACACCCCGAACTCGTCCAGCGGAGCCAGGACCGGCAAGCCGTTTTCCTTCCCCAGGGCGAAGTCCTCGGCGCCGCATCCCGGCGCGATGTGGACGATGCCGGTGCCTTCCTCGGCACTGACCTCGCGCCAGGCGATCACCCGATGCTCCACCCCGGCCTGCGCCGGTAGATCGTCGAACGGGCCGCGGTAGCGCCGGCCCACCAGGGCGGCCCCCGGCAGCGTCTCGACCGTTTCGTACGGACCTGCAAGGGTGCCCAGCGCGCCCTCGCAGACGTAATACTCCTCGTCCCCCTGCCTGACGCGCGCGTAGGTCAGGTCTGGATGAACCGCGGCGGCGACGTTGCTGGTGAGCGTCCAGGGCGTCGTGGTCCACACCAGTAGCGACCGTCCGGGCTCGTCAACCAGCGGGAGTCTCACCGTCATCCCCGGATGCGTCAGCTCACGGTATCCTTCCGTCACGATCTCGTGTTCAGAGATACCGGTACTGCAGCGCGGGCACCAGGGCATCACGTCGTGGCCCTTGTGGATCATCCCGCGCTCCCAGCACTTCTTCAGGAAGTGCCAGATCGTGTAGTTGTTGTCGTCCGACAGCGTGTGGTAGGAGTGGTCCCAGTCCATCCAGTAGCCCAGCCGCAGGGACTGCTGGGTGATCAGATCGGCGAAGCGGTGCACGCGCGCCTTGCACTGCTCGACGAACGGCGCGATTCCGTAGACCTCGATGTCGCGCTTGGAGCGGAAGCCCAGCTCGCGCTCGACCTCCACCTCCACCCACAGTCCCTGTCCGTCGAATCCGTTCTGGTAGCGTTGCCTGAACCCCCCCATCGTCTTGTAGCGCTGGAACAGGTCCTTGTAGGTCCTGCCCCAGGCGTGGTGTATGCCCATCGGGTTGTTGGCGGTGATCGGGCCGTCCAGGAAAGAGAATCGGCGCGGCGAGTCCTCGTTGCGACGCAGGTAACGCGTCAGGATCCCCTGCTCGTCCCACCAATCTTGGACCTCTCGCTCGAGCGCGGGGAAGTCCGTCTTTGAAGACACAGCGGCGAAGCGTGGCATCGCAACCATCCCCCTGACAACAATAAAGCACCCCGCCCTCAAGGACGGGATGCGCCCGTGGTACCACCCTGATTCCGGTCGACATCTACCCAGCGTGTCGGCCGGCGCTCCAGCTCCTGATCTCGGCGGAGTCCCCGGCGGCGCCTACGCGAACGATCCGTTCGGGCCGCGGCTTGGGGGTGATGAGGATCGGCATCCGCGCCGCCGGGCTCCCACCGGCTCCCGGCTCGCTCGCGCGCGGGATCGCCGCCCCGTCCCCGTCATCGCCAAATGTGGCGGTAGTGTAGCACGGTCCGCAAGCGCGCGTCCAGCGGTAGGGCGGCCTTGCAGGGAGATTGAGGGCCGCGGCGAACACACCCACAGGACTGTCACGTGCGGTCGGGGAGACTCGTGAAGGTCTGCCTGTACCTCGAGCACAGCCAGGACTCCTCCTGGAGCGGCGGCATCCGCCAGGCCTACGAGAACCAGGTGCGGGCGCTCCTGGCAGAGGGCATCTCGGTCACGAGCGACCCTTCCGAGCCGTTTGACATCTTGGACCTGCATACAATCGGACCGCGATCGTTCTACCTGGCAGAGAAGTACAGCGGCCACCGACCGCTGGTCATCCACGGCCACACGACGGCCGAGGACTTCGCTAACTCCTTTGTCATGAGCGACGCGCTGGCCCCGATGTTGGGACGCCTGCTCACCCATTACTACAACAAGGCCGACCTCCTCATCGCACCATCGCAGTACACCGAGCAGGTACTGCGACGGCACGAGGTGGACCGTCCGATCGAGGTGGTCAGCAATGGCGTGGACCTGCGCCGCTTCGAGTCGTTGCGCCGGGCCCGGTCGCTGGGGCGGGGCCGGTACCGACTGCGGGGCACCGTGCCGTTCTCGGTGGGACTCGTGCTGCTGCGCAAGGGGGTGGATCTGTTCTGCGATACCGCGCGCCTTCTTCCTGACCTCACGTTCGCGTGGTTCGGCCGCATACACAAAGCGGTGAAACCCGAGACGCTGCGCATAGTTGAAACGGCACCGCAGAACGTGCGCTTCACCGGCTACGTGGAGAAGGTGGAGGAGACCCACGCATCCGGTGACATCTTCTTCTTCCCCAGCGCCGTGGAAAACGAAGGGATCGCGATCCTGGAGGCCGCGGCGTGCGGCCGCCCGCTGGTGCTGCGCGATGCTGAGTGCTTCGCCGGCCGCTTCAGGAACGGCGTCAACTGCCTGATGGCCAAAGACCCGGACGGGTTTGCTTCCCACCTGCGGCGCCTTGCCGACGATGTCGCCCTGCGGGTGCATCTGGGCGAGGAGGCACGGCGGTTCGCCGCGGCGCACTCGCTCGAGCAGGTAGGGCGGAGATTGCGCGAGATCTACGCCCGGCTGTCGTAGGGCTGCGAGCGCGCGCCCTCGTGGCTGGTCTTGCGCCAGTCCCGAGCGCCCGTCAGCGCGCCGTAGATGTACCGGCGGATGGCCAGCGGCACGATCACCATCGTGTGGAACGAAAACAGGGTCCACCGCACCAGGACGCCGGCCAGCCGCCACGGCGAGAACCCTACCTCGGCGGTGATCGCGGCGAGCATGCCGACCGTCAGCAGGCCTGAGGCGGCCGCCATGACCGCACGAGGGAGTTGGAGGTAGACAACCGCCTCGTACGCCAGGCCGATCATGGCGTAGATGTATCCCGTGAGGACCGCCAGCGCGCTCAGCAGGGCCCCCGATAGGAAGAACAGCATGTCCACCCGCCGCAGCAGCGGGACCCGGCCGAAGAGAATCTGTGGCAGGTAGTCGCCCAGACAGAGCAGGGCGCCTTCGAACCACCGCTCACGCTGCCGTATCAGGTCACGCAGCGCGACGACCCCCTCCTCCCACACCTGTGCCTCGTAGCAGTACCGGATCTCCCACCCGCGCAGCGCCAGCCGCACGCTGAGGTCAATGTCCTCGGTCAGGGCCTCCTCGTTCCAGCCGCCCACATCCTCCAGGGCCTCGCGCTTCACGATCAGGCCGTTGCCGGCCAGACAGACGAAGGCGCCCACGGCCTGTCGCGCCCGCTGCAGCAGCGTTTGGAACACGCGGTACTCGTCGGCCTGCACGCGCGTCAGCCAGTTGCGGCCGGGGTTGTGCACAAGCCGGCGGCCCTGCACCGCGCCCGTGCCCGGATCGGCCAGGTGTGGGACCATCTGCGCGACCACGTCCGGGCCCAGCCGCGCGTCGGAATCAAAGACCGCCAGGAGCGCGCCCCGGCTCTGGGCAATCCCAACCTGCAGCGCCGCGGCCTTGCCGATGCTACCCGGCACGGTCTGCACCACCTTCACGGGTAGCTCGGTCTGGAGCCCTTCGAGCAACTCGAGGGTGCCGTCGGTGGAGTGATCGTCCACGACGATCACCTCGATCTCGCCGTCGTAGGACTGTGCGCAGGCGGAGCGCACCGAGCCCTCGATGACGCAGACCTCGTTCTTGGCCGGGATGATGATGCTCACCATCGGTGCAACCGGCCACCGGCCGGGCGAGGGGCGGCGGGTTGCCACGCCGAGCAGCAGCACTGCACCCCCGAAGATGGCCAGCACCAGGAACAGGTACTGCAGCCAGACAAGGTCCACAACGTAGTAGCGGAACCAGAGGGCGTCCCGGTAGGTGATGCTCGCTGCCACCAGGGCGATCCAGCCCGCGGCCAGGCTGGCGAGCACCAGGTGCCGAACCGTAGCTGGCCGCATGCGCATCATCCGCTTCCCCTGACCCTGCCGGCAAGCGCGGCCAGGCTGCGGTCGAACGGTGGAGTCGCCACGCCGGCCTCGGTGACGATCGCGGTGACCAGGTCGTGGGGGGTTACATCGAAGGCCGGGTTCCGGACCTCGACGCCCTCAGGTGCGATTCGGGATCCCGCGACGTGGGTGACCTCGGCGGCGGCGCGCTCCTCGATGGGAATCGCGGCGCCGTCCGGGCAGGCCAGGTCCACGGTCGAGACGGGCGCGGCCACGACAAACGGCAGGGCGTGGGCCCGCGCCAGCACTGCCAGCGTGTAGGTCCCGATCTTGTTGGCGACGTCGCCGTTGGCCGCGATCCTGTCCGCGCCCACGATTACCCGGTCCAACTCGCCGCGGGCCATCAACGCGCCGGCCGCGTTGTCGGTAATCAGCGTGGAGGGGATGCGGTGTTGCAGCAGTTCCCAGGCGGTCAGGCGGGCACCCTGCAGCACCGGGCGCGTCTCGCACGCGAACACGTGTATCCCCTTGCCGGCCTCGCGTGCCGCCCGCAGGATGCCGAAGGCCGTCCCGTACCCTGCGGTCGCCAGCCCGCCGGTGTGGCAGTAGGTCAGGATGCGCTCGCCCGGGCTGATCAGCGCCTCGCCCAGCTGGCCTATCGCCCTGTTGGCGGCGCGGTCTTCCTCGGCAATCGAATCGGCCTCGCGGCGCAGCAGTGCCGCGAAGGCATTACCGTCCTCCTCTTGCGCCTCCCGCGCCGCCGCGAGCATCCGCTCCACTGCCCAGCGCAGGTTGACGGCCGTGGGGCGGGCCGAGGTCAAGATCGCCCCTGCTGCCTCCACCGCGTGAAGACGGTCGGCGCGCGGGAGCGTGGCGGAGCGGGCGGCGGCCAGGGCGACGCCGTATGCAGCCGCCATACCGATCGCCGGCGCTCCACGCACGCGGAGACCCCGGATCGCGCCGGCCACCTCTTCGGGCGTGGCGCAGGAGACCACCTGCACGTCGTGCGGCAGCAGCGTCTGGTCCACCAGACGCACAACGCGGTCGTCCAGCCATACGGTCTCAAACATGACTGCCTTCTGCGAAAGAGCGGGTGGCGGGCGTGACGTCAAGTCATGGGAAAGAGGGCGCGCGGCTCGTCGCGCGCACTCTCGGCCGTAACCGTAACGGTGTTGGGAGCAAACAGGAAGATCTCCTCGCCCACGCGCTGCATCTGCCCGTCCACGGCATAGGCAACACCGCAGACGAAGTCCACTATCCGCCTGGCGAGTTCGCGCTCGGCATCCTGGAGATTGACGATGACCGGCCGGCGGGCCTTCAGGCACTCCGCCGCGGCCAGGGCATCGTCGAGACTACGCGGTTCCAGCACGACAATCTCCATCTGCCGGTTCGCGTGCAGGCTCAGCACGGGCGCGCGGCGGGGCTTCGTCTCCCCGTCCTCGCCCGGTGCGGCGGCCGCGTCCTCCTCGGCAAAGCCCAGGAACGACCAGAACCTCTGCATCGCACTCACCTCACACCTCCCGCTCTCTCCTCCCTCCCTGGATCCGGCCTCTCCCGTGGCCTTGGACTATCGATCAACGAACCGGGCGCCTGAATGGACTACCGATCGCCGAACAGGGCGCGCCCGATGCGTACCATTGTCGCGCCTTCCTCGATCGCCACCTCGAAGTCGCCCGACATGCCCATCGAAAGATGGCAGAATCCCTCGCCGGCAACCCCGGCCCGCAGGCTATCCCGAAGCGCCCGTAACTCCCGAAAGACCGGCCTGACTGTCTCCGGGTCGCTGGCAAGCGGCGCCACCGTCATCAGGCCGATCGGGTCGAGGGACCTGCACGAGCGCAGCCGCCCTACCAGATCCACCGCCGCACCAGGAGCGAGTCCGTGCTTCGTGACCTCGCCGGCGACGTTCACCTCTACAAGGACCCGGATCCGCCGGCCGGCCTCACCCGCTGCCCGATCCACTGCCTCCGCGATCCGAAGGCCGTCGAGGGAGTGGATCACCTGAAACCACCCCACGGCCAGCCTCGCCTTGTTCCGCTGCAGGTGTCCGACCAGGTGCCAGCGAGGGCCTGGACCGACCGCCTCGATCTTGGGAACTGCCTCCTGGACCCTGTTCTCGCCCAGATCCCCCAGCCCTGCGGCTACGGCCTCGCGCACCCGCGCAGCGCCGACGCCTTTCGTCACTCCTATCAGCGTCACCGAGGCCGGGTCACGACCGGCCCGTTCGGCGGCGCGGGCGATGCGTTCCACGACCGCCCTGTACCGTTCCTCAATGCCAGTCACGCCACGGCGTTATTCGGCAGTAGGGAGGGAATCCCTGCGCTCGGGTGCGGCGATGAAGGCGGCCATCCTGCCGGTCCGCCCGGATCGGCGGTGCGAGAAGAACAGGGCAGGATGGCAGACAGTGCACAATCCTGCTCCGGCGATCGCCAGGGGCCGCACGCCGGCGGCCTCCATCTGGCGGCGGTTCGCCTCCCAGAGATCGAGGAACCATCGGCCTCTCGAGGACGGCCGCAAGACGGCATCGCGCCAGGGCCAGCAGGCAAAGGCCTCCGCGACGTCCGCGCCCACCTCGTAGCAGCAAGGGCCGATCGCCGGACCGATCGCTGCGGCCAGGTCCTCTGGCCTGCTGCCGAACGCGTCTGCCATTGCCCGGACCGCTGCCGGAGCAGCACCGACCGCGGTCCCGCGCCAGCCCGCATGGACCGCGGCCACGGCGCGACTGGTCGGATCAAGGATCAGGACCTGCGCGCAGTCCGCGGAGTGCACGGCCAGGACGACAGCAGGGTCGCAACGGCCACGTCGCGCCCGTGCACCTGTGAGGCCTCGACCTGGCCGGATGCGTCGCGGCCGAGGGCCGCCAGAGCCCGCGCCCGGTTCTCGCGCACGGCCTCTGCCTCGTCACCCGCGCCGCTGCCGAGGTTCAGGGTATCAAACGGAGGTCCACTGACGCCGCCAGCGCGGGTGGTGAAAGCGTGAAGCGCGCCCGCTGCCTCCAGCGCCTCCGAAACCAGCAGCAGCAGACCGCCGCGGCGCTCCCAGCGCCAACCCGGAGGCAGGTCGGGCAGCGTGCTAGACGACCTTCTCGCGCACCACGGCGCTGAGGTAGTCCATCGCGGCGACCACGAGCGTGATCGCCCAAACCGCTGTGGCCGCCTGCTTCCACTGCAGCAGGTTGATGTACTGCATCAGCAGGAAGCCGAGCCCGCCGCCGCCCACGAACCCGATCACCGTGGACATGCGCACGTTGATGTCCCACCGATAGATCGTGAACGCGATGAAGGGCGGCACGATCTGGGGCACGACCGCGTAGCGCACGACCTGCAGCATCGAGGCGCCGGTCGCGGTGATCGCCTCGATCGGCCCGGGGTCTATGGACTCGATCTGCTCCGAGTACAGCTTGCCCAGCGAGGCGATCGAGTGAATGCCCAACGCCAGTACCCCGGCGAACGGGCCGATGCCGACCCACACGGCGAACACCGTCGCCAGGATCAGGGGCTCGATGGAGCGGGCGATGTTGAAGACGGTTCGGATCATATAGTAGACGAAGGTCCCGATGGGGTTGCGTGCCATCAAGTTCTTGGCGCCCAGGAACGACAGCGGCACGGCGAGGACCACGCCCAAAGTGGTGCCCATAAGCGCCAGAAACACGGTCTCAACCATCCGGAACAGGGTCAGGCGCAGCGCGTTGCTGGGTCCCAGCGTCGTGCCTTCCAGGCCGACCTGGGCCATGATGTGGTGCGCCGCGCCTATGACGTTGGGCACCGTTACGGTCGCCTGGAACCGGCCCGAGGCATCGGTGCTCGCCTTGGTGAGATGCACCTTCACGCCGGATTGGTCGAACCAGATCACGTCAACCGGGCGCGACGGCGCAAAGCCCTCGCCTGAGACGGTCACGCGAGCGCCGATCGCCGCCTGCGTGGGACTAATGGTGATGCGACCGGGACCGCGGGTCTCCAAAGGAGCCGGGGCCGCGGCGCCGTCCAGGCCGATGCCGGTGTTCGCTACCTGCACGCGGGGCCGGCGTTCAATCAGGTCGGGACGGATCAGGTCGGTGAGCAGCGGCGTGATCAGGTAGGCCTTGCGTCCGAGCTCGCCCAGGTTGATCTGGGTGACCTGCCAGCCGTAGGCGTAGATCACGCCCACGAAGATCAACCACAGGATGACACGCAGGGCCCCGGCACCCGGCCGCGGGACCTCCGGCGCGCGCGGGGTCCGTGTCTCGGTGTTGGATCCCATGTCGCTCCCTCTCGCAGGCGTCTGCCAGGCGACCGGCGGGCCGGCCGATGCTGGCCTACGCTATCTCGACCTCTACCGCCTCTTCCCCGAAGATCTCCTTGAAGCGCTGCTCGTCAATATCCGCCGGCAGTCCCTCGAAGGCTATCTCGCCGGCCTTGAGGGCTATCAGCCGCGTGCCGTAGCGCCGCGCCAGACTCAGGAAGTGCAGGCTGCACATCACGGTAATGCCGTCCCTGCGGTTGAGCTCCTCCACGTACCTCAGCACCGAGTGCGAGGTCGCCGGATCCAGGCTGGCCACCGGTTCATCGGCCAGGATCAGTTTCGGGTCCTGCATCAGCGCCCGGGCTATCCCTACCCGCTGCTGCTGGCCGCCAGAGAGCTGATCGGCCCGCGTGTGGGCCTTCTCAGGAATGCCGACCGTGGTGAGGTGTGCGACCGCCTGCTCGCGCAGGTCGCGCGGGAAGTAGTTGTAGAAAGACCACGCCGGCGGCACGTACCCGAGCCGTCCGGACAGCACGTTGGTGATGACCGGGGAACGCTTGACCAGGTTGAACTGCTGGAAGATCATCCCGATCTGGCGGCGCATGCGGCGCAGCTCGTCTGGACGCAGAGCCGTTACCTCGACATCGTCAACGAAGATCTTGCCCGAGGTCGGCTCCACGAGCCGGTTGATGCAACGCATCAGCGTGGACTTTCCGGACCCGGAGAGCCCTATGATGATGAGAAACTCGCCGGGAGCTACCGAGAAGCTCACCCCGTCTAGCGCCCGCGTTCCGTCTGGGTAGATCTTTGTGAGGTTCTCGATCCTCACCGCTGCTCCACGCATCAGGCCACCTCACAGAACGGAGGAGAGCGGCGTACCCTCTCCTCCGTCTGATACCATTCGGTGCTTCGCTCGATCCGCTACCTGGGCCGTACCATCTGCTCCAGATCGAGACCAAGGAGCTTTGCCGCATCCCTCACCGACTGGAACAGGTCGTCCATGGACTTCAGTTTCGGCATCTTGTGGGCGGTCTGGAGCGCGGCCAGATCGGCGTACCCCTCGTGCTGGTAGAGGGCGAAGATCGTTTCCCGACCGGGCGCGGTGGCCGCGATGCGGAACAGCGCCTTCGTGGCCTTCTCCTTGACCTCATCCGGGAGGTCGCGGCGGAACGAGACCGTGTCGTTGGGAATCGGGTCCGTGTACATCAGGACCTTGACCTTGTCCCGTACGTCCGGGTACTGCGCGACCACGCGCTCGCGGGCCTCGAAAACCAGGTTGTCAGGATCCCCAAACGTGGCGCCGGCATCCACGGATCCGGTGTAGATCGCCAGCACCACCTTGTCGTGCCCGCCGGCGAAGAGAACCTGGCTGAAGAACCGGTCCGGGTCTATCCCGTTCTTCTTGAGAAGGGCGGCTGGGAAAAGGTAGCCGGACGCCGACGCCGGGTCAACGAAGGCAAACTTCTTGCCGCGCAGATCGGCCAGCGTCTTGGCGTTGAGGTCGGCGCGATAGAGGATCTGCGCGACGTAGAACGGCTTGTTCTGCCGGAGGCTGACCAGACGGGCCTCTGCTCCGCACCGACGGTTGGCCAGGACATAGGCAAACGTCGCGAAGAGCGCGATGTCCACCCTTCCCGCGCACATCGCCTCGATCACCGCGGCGTAGCTGGTCGGAACCTCGGCCCGGATCCGGTAGCCCGTGGCCACCTCCAGCATCCTGGCCAGCGTGCTGCCCGTGGCCAGCACCCGGCCCGCGTCCACCGAGGGCATGAACGCAACCACGAGACTGGTCTGGCCGGCGGCGGGCTGCGGGGACCAGACTCCCGTACCCAATGCCACTGCCATGATGAGAACAACGGTCAGGAATCGCACGGTTATCTTCACCTTCCATCCTCCTCCTGCGGGACGCCCGGCATGTGTCCCGGCTCTCTCGTTGCTGCTTCCACCTCGTCCAGGCCTAGAATAGCACAACGACCTGACGGCCGTTACTTGCGAGGAACCACCGTCATCCCGGTCACGCGTCCATCGCTGTCGAGCCTGAATCGGATGCCCTGCGCCTCATATGCAAGCACGACCGAGCTCCTGCCCCCACCCGCGAGACGGTCGGGCGCCCCGTAGTGTGTCAGGATGTCCTTGAACGTCGAGTTTGCGAAGGACACGCCCTTGCTGGTGACATAGCGCGGATTGTCGGTGAAGATGAAGTCCGCGCCGCCGGCCTCGCCGTGCCGCTTTGTCCAGGACACGACAAGAACGGATCGCTCGGTCTGCTGGTACGTCCAGTACACGTTGACGGAGCCGTCGCCCGCGCGATCGTTGGAGATCTCATCGGGCATGCCCAGCCGGTTCAGCACTTGCTGCTGGGTCATGCCGAGCTGTATGTCTCCGACCGCGTGGCCCGGGATCACTATCCAGTTCGCGGGCTGCGCTCCCGCAGGAGCCATGATCGCGAGCAGTGCGATAAGCACGACCGTTCCAAGCACAATCCGCACGTTGGACCCCCCTCTGACCGCGCCATGTCATGCCATCAGTCTAGCACGGCGCGGGAGGCTCCGGCTGGGCGCCCGGGCGCCCGTCAGCACTTGGCGTACCCGCACTGCCGGCAGGTCGCGCAGCCGTTCTCGCGGATCAGGGAGGCGCCGCAATCAGGGCAGACGCCAACGAACCCCAGCGCAACGCCCCTTTCGGCCGACCAGCCACCCTCGTGGCGACCGCCCTCCCCTCCTCCATTGCCACCTATCACCGGAACCAGAGCCGGCTCACCGGGGGGCGCGGGAACAACCGGCGGTGGAGCGAATCGGAGCATCTCCTGGCGAACCCGCGGGCCGGGCTTCGGCAGAACATCGGCGCGCGGGAAGACCTTGTCCGGCCGGAATCCATCGCCGTAGAGCGCCCGGCCCAGCGCCAGGGCCACCGCCTGCGCGATCGTCGAAACGCGCACCACCGTGCCGTCCGCGGAGCGGTCAAACGCCACCTCGGTGCTCTGGACGCGCCAGAGTTGCTCGATCACCTCCCTGGCGTCAATCCCTCCGCGCAGCGAGAGCGAGACCATGCGGCCGATCGCCTCCGCCTCGACGTCGAGCGAATGCACGAACACCTCGCAGATGCCAAGTTCGTCCTCGTTGATGACCACGTAGATGCGCCCGCGAGGCGTCTCGATGCGCTCGGTCCTCCCGGAGGTCACCTTGGGCCTTGCGCGCGGCGCGGCTCTCGATGACGCGGCCGGCGCCGCTGCCGCGGGTGGCCCACCTGCCGCGTGCTCCCCTGCTGCCGCTGGCATGCTCTTGGCCTGTCCCTCGGTGATGAGGATCCCGTCCCGGCTCCCTTCCCGGTAGACGGTGATGCCCTTGCACCCTGACTTCCAGGCCAGGAAGTAGACCTTCTCAACATCATCGGGCTGCGCGTCCTGCGGCAGATTCACCGTGGACGAGATCGCGTGATCAATGTGGCGCTGGACGGCGGCCTGCATCCGGACGCGCATCTCCGGGCGGATCTGGTGTGCGGTAACGAAGCAGTCGGGCAGGTCGCTCGCCCGCTCGATTCCGTAGCGGTCCATGAACTCCCGGACGAGCGGGTGGTAAACGGTGAAGAACTCCTGCGAGAGGGACTCCGACCGCCGTACGTACGACAGGTCGAAGATGGGCTCGATGCCGCTGGTGACGCCTGCCAGCGCCGCCCCGCTTCCCACCGGGGGAACGGTTAGCAGCCCGACGTTGCGCAGCCCGTGCCGGTGGATTCGCTCCAGAACCTCGGGGCTGAGCGCCCGAACGAACGCCTGGCTCGTATGCGATCCCGCGTCGTACCCGGGAAATTGGCCCTTCTCCATGGCAAGATTGACGCTCTCGTCGTAGACGACGTTCTTGATCCTGTCAAAGAGCCCGTCGGCAAAGGCGATCGCTGGCTCGGAATCATACTTCAGCCGCAGCATCACCAGCATATCGCCCAACCCGGTGAAGCCCACGCCTATGCGGCGCGAGTACAGACTCGCCTCCCGGTGCTGGGGCAGGGGATGCCTGTCGGAGTTGTAGTCGAGCACGTTGTCGAGGAAACGCACGGCATACCGCAGCGCCCGATCCAGTTGCTCCCAGTCCACGCGCGCCGATGATGTGAACTCGTCCCGCACGAAGCGGGGGAGGTTGACGCTACCAAGGCAGCAGTTTCCGTAAGGTTCAAGGGGCACCTCTGAGCAAGGGTTCGTGGTGACCACGCCCATGCCGTTGTATTCGGAGGTGGACCAGCGCTTGACCGCGTCCCAGAAGATCACGCCGGGCTCCGCGAAATCGCGGGCCCCGCTGATCAGATCCCGCCAGACCTCCCGGGCCCTCACGGTTCGCCGCATCGTGGCGCGCTCGTTCTCAAAGACGAGGTCGTGGGTGCCGTCATCCTCGACGGCGCGCATGAACGCATCGGAGATCCGTACGCTGAGGTTGGCGTACCGGACCTTCTCCAGATTGCGCTTCACCTTGATGAAGTCCAGAACATCGGGATGGTTGTCGGCGATGGTGATCATCAGTGCCCCACGCCGTCCCGACTGCCCGATCGTACCCGTGGTCAGCGAGAAGAGCTCCATGAACGACACAGACCCCGTGCTGCTGCGGGCGGCGTTGTTCACCGACGCGCCGCGAGGCCGCAGCACGGAGATGTCGGTACCCACGCCGCCGCCCAGGCTGTAGGTACGGGCCGCCTGCTTCATCCAGTCGAATATGGACTCTATCGAGTCGTCCTGGACGGGGATGACATAGCAGTTTAGCGCGGTAACGCGGCGCGAGTTGCCGGCGGCGTGCATGATCCGACCGCCGGGTATGAAGCGGAACTCGCCCAGCAGCCAGTAGAAGTTCTGCGCCCACTCCGCGCGGCGGTCCGGGTGCTCGACCGATGCAATCTCCCCTGCGATGCGGTGCCACATCTGGTCAGGGGTGCGCTCCACGACGTTTCCGTCGCGGTCACGGAGGGCGTACTTGTCATGGAAGACACGGGCGCGGAGCTCGTCACCCCCAAAGGCGGCAAGCGTTTCGGCAGGTATGTTCAATGCTGCGGGCGGCCCAGGCAGATCGTGGGACGGGGCCAGGGGCTGGGACGAAGAGGACGATGCGCCTTCCATGCAGGTCACCCCCGGGGGTGCGTAGTGTCATCGAGCGGTTTGTGTGTCGGTCAGCGAGATAAGGGGAACCTGGTCGCGGAGCGCATCCTCCCGGCGCTTGCGCTCCTTGAGGGTCTCTATCTCCTCCGCTATCGAGTCCACGTCGCGGAACCGGCGGTACTCAGAGGCAAACCGTACATAGGCGACGTCATCAATCCTGCGAAGGCGTTCCATTACGAGGTCTCCGATCGTGGCCGTCGCCACCTCGGGGCTGCCGGACTGGCGGACCTCGCGTTCCACCTCTTCTACCAGCGCATCCATCGCCTCTACCGAAACAGGCCTCTTCCCGCAGGCGCGTATCACGCCCCCCAGCACCTTGGACCTGTCAAAGGGCTCGCGCCGCCCGTCTCGCTTCACGACCATCAGGGGAGAAGGATCGGCCCGCTCGTAGGTGGTGAACCTTCTGCTGCAGCCCAGGCACTCCCGCCGCCTGCGTATGGACCGCCCGTCCAGCATGGGACGGGAGTCGAGGACCTTGCTCTCTTCGTGGCCGCAGAGCGGGCAGCGCATTACGACACCACCGGTAGAGGCAGCGTGATTCTAGAATCCCACATCTAGCGTGTCAATGCCCGGGGTAGCCGCCTTGCTCGCGCGCACGCTCCCGGACGGCCGCTTTCTCCCCCACGGGTGCCCATTCATCGAATCCGTCTTTCAGGGTCTTCCATCGCCCGGGTCCCCAGGCACAGGACCGGCACGGTCAGCACCGCCAGCGAGCCGGCGGTCCAGGCCAGGGCAGAGGCAGGGGTCGCGCCCACCAGAATGCCCCTGAAGGCCACCACGGCGTTCACCACAGGCACGAAGGCCACCCACGGCTGTGACAACTCCCCCAGGAGGGGAATCAGCATCACGGGCAGGGCAACCGCCAGGTAGAGGGCGGTGAATCCCTGCTGGGCCTCGCGCAGCGACCGGGCCCGGAGGCTGACCCAGAGCTGGCAGGCCGACAGGAACCCTCCCAGCATGGTCGCCACGAGCAGGAGCTCGAGCGCGGTCCCGGCCGGCAGAGAGACCTCGACCGGGGTGGTTGTGAGCAGGAAAGAGCCGAACCGGAGCGTGGCGACGCCTGCGGCCAGCATGAGACCCACCGCCATCACAGCGGGTGCCAGCACGGCCAGGAACTTCCCGGCAACGACCGCCGATCGGGGCGCCGGCGCGGTCAGCAGGGCGTCCAGGCTGCCCCGTTCCCGCTCGCCCACGCCCACGTCGAGGGCGGCGTACTGCCCTCCCAGGAGCAGCCACACCGCCAGGAAGAACGGCAGGGCAGCGGCCAGCAGCGCGCCTCCCATCCGCTCTGGCGAGGCCGCGTTCCGGGGTTCGATCACCACCTGCACCAGGGCCGCCGGGTCCACGCCCTGCCTGCGCGCCGCGGACTCCAGATCTCGCAGCGCGAGCCTGGCCGCCACCCCGGCAATGCGCTGGACCGCAGCACGGGAGGCCGGCCTGGACTCGTCGTACCACACGGTCACGACCCTGGGGCCGCGGCCAGAGGGTTGCTGGTCGGCCAGGACCGCCTCGATCTCGCCCCGGAGCAGCGCTGCCCTGGGCTCGGGCACCGCAATCAGGCGGAAGGTCCCTTCCCTGGAGCCGAGAGCGGCCAGGCCACCGGCATCCCCGCCTTGCAGGACCACGCGCACCGGCCGGTCGCGCAGGGCCTCCTGCTGGCGCGCTGCCAGGACCGGCATTACCAGCACGACCAGGGGCATGGTCAGTACCGGGAGCAGCACCGCGGCCACCAGGGTCCGGCGGTCCCGTAGCGTCTCGGCTGCCTCCCTGCGAAAGACGGCCAGGGCGGTGCGCCCCCAAAGGCCAGGGCGGCTGATGGAAGACCGGAAAGGCGAGTCGCCGGGGGTACCCATGGCCCGGCGCTAGAAGGGCGGCGGGAAGACGACGGCGCTCAGAACGAAGACGGCGATCAGGATCGCCCCGATCAGCCGGCGGGAGGAACTCAGGGGGGACAGGTCGTCCAGCGGTCCCACGTGCCCCCGGCGCATCAGCAGCGCTATGAGGATTGCCATCGGGTAGAAGCCCATCAGCACTGCGATGGCCACGCCCGCGTACGAAAGCAGGGCGTGGGCGCGGGGGCCAAGCGCAGCCCGCACGGCGTGCCCTCCGTCGAGCATCCCGGCCGGCAGCAGGTTGATGCTGGTTACGACCAATCCAATCCACCCGGCGAACAGCGCGGGATGCCCCAATACGACGTGGCCAGCAGGCGGGTCCAGGATCAGGCGTATCATGGCTTGAATCAGCAGCGGATCAGGAATGGAGACGGCTGCCCCAAGGCGCTCAGGATGCACGACGAACGATCGGCTGACCCCGTAGAGCAGCACCGGGATGGCAACCAGGAACCCGGCGATGGGGCCCGAGGCGCCGAGGTCCATCAGGCTGTCCCGATTGGGGGCCGGGGTGCGCGTCACGATGACGGCACCCATTGTGCCTATCGGGGGAGCCATCGGCAGGAAGTACGGCAGGCTGGCATCTATGCCGCGGCGCATGGCCACGAGCTTGTGACCCATCTCGTGGGCTCCCAGGATCACCAGAACTGAGAGCGAGAACGCGGCCCCACCTGCCACCGCGCTGTTCAGGAAGCCGGTCCGAACCAGCACCTCCGATTGCAGGTAGCCGGCGTAGAAGGTCGTGGCAACGGTCGCGAGCAGGAGCAGCAGGCTCGTCTGCCATGCCCAACGGCCCGGCGGCGGAGTGGGCACGAGCACGAGCGTCGGGCGGCCGGAGTGCGTGCGCAGCATCGGCGTCAGCCCCAGCGGCGCCAGTCGCCCCCGGAGGACCATGAACCGCCCACCCAGCCCACTGCCTGTTGGGAGTACGTAAAGCGGTTGCCGGCCTTCGGCTGCTACCGCCCCGGGCAGAACCGCCTCGATGTGCTGCCTGGCAAGGTCCAGCCTGGCGTCGAGGTCAGCCGGTTCCTGCAGCGATGCCCCGGGCAGGCCGCCGTATCCCACGCCGGGGACCGCCCTAGCGCCTGCGGAGGAACGCCGGGATGTCGAGGTCGTCAATCAGCTTGACCGGTTCCTTGACCCGGTCGTCCTGCGCCGCGTCGAACATCTCGACCCGGCGAGCAGCCTCGAATCCGGTTGCGATCACGGTGATGCGCACCTCGTCGCGCGCTTTCTCGTCAATCACGGCTCCGAAGAAGATGTTGGCATCCGGGTCGGCCGCGTCGCGCACGATCTGGGCGGCCTCGCTCACCTCGAGCAGGCCCAGGTCGAGCCCACCGGTCACGTTGATGAGCACCCCGCGCGCGCCGTCCATCGAGGTCTCCAGGAGCGGGCTGTTGATCGCGGACTGTGCCGCGCGGGTCGCCCGTTCCTCACCCGAGGCGACACCGATTCCGATGAGCGCGCTGCCGGCCTCGGTCATGATGGTCCGAACATCGGCGAAGTCTAGGTTGATCAGCCCGGGTATCGTGATGAGATCGGCAATCCCCTGCACGCCCTGGCGCAGCACGTCGTCGGCGGTGCGGAACGCGTCCACCACGGTGGCCTGCCGGTCAATGATCTGCAGGAGCCGGTCGTTGGGAATCGTGATCAGGGTGTTGACCTTTTGCTTGAGCGTGCGCACCCCTTCGTCGGCGGTGGCCGCGCGCCGCTTGCCTTCGAACCCAAACGGGCGCGTTACTACGCCGACGGTCAGCGCGCCCAGATCGCGTGCCACCTCGGCAACCACCGGCGCGCCCCCGGTACCGGTCCCGCCGCCCATGCCGGCGGTGATGAAGACCATGTCCGCGCCGACCAGGGCCTCGCGAAGATCCTCCTTGCCCTCCTCGGCGGCCTGGCGACCCACGATGGGGTCACCGCCGGCGCCCAAGCCCTTGGTGGTCTTCGCGCCGATGTGGATCTTCTTGTCGGCCGAAGAAAGGGCCAGCGCCTGGACGTCGGTGTTGACCGTTATGAACTCCACGCCGCGCAGCCCGGCGGAGATCATGCGGTTGACGGCGTTGTTGCCCCCGCCGCCCATCCCGATGACCTTTATCGCCGCATACCGATGAAGGTCCCGCTCCATCTTGGTCATCACCGTTCCTCCCAACCTGGCGTGGTATGCCCGGCTCCTGCCTCACCCACCCTGCAGCAGATCGCGAACCCACGCGCGGGTCCGATCCCATAGGGAACTCGTGCCGTTCCTGTGGGCGGCGCCCGCCCTGGTCCTGCCGCGCGCTCCGAACAGCGCGAGCCCGACCCCCGTGCTGAATGCAGGGCTCCGAACCGTCTCCACCAGACCGGTGATCTGGTCGGGCGCGCCTAGGCGGGCAGGAAGCCCAAGCCGAGCCTCGGCGTGCTCTATCAGTCCATCGAGAAGGGCGGTCCCACCCGTCACCACCACGCCCGCCGGCACCCGGTGCGTGTAGCCGCTGCGACGGATCTGGGCCTGAACGAGCGAGAAGATCTCGTCCAGACGCGGCTCGATGAACTCTGCCAGTATCCGGCGTGGGATCACGCGGGGCTCGCGGCCTCCCACGTTGAATACCTCGATCATCTCGCCCTCGGACACAGAGGCGGGCGAGGCCGCGCCCCAGCGGACCTTCAGTTTCTCCGCCTCGGCCATCGGAGTCCGCATCCCCACCGCTATGTCGCTGGTGATGTGGGCGCCGGCCACCGGGAGAATCGCCACGTGGCACAGGCCGCCGTTGGCGAACACCCCGATGCTCGTGGTGCCGCCGCCTATGTCCACCAGGACCACGCCTATGTCGCGCTCCGACGGCGTGAGCACGGCCTCTGCCGAAGCCAGCGGCTCCAACACCATCTCCGCGACCTCCACGCCTGCCAGTTGCGCGCACTTGGCCACGTTGGCCAGTGCCGTGGCAACGCCCGTAACGATGTGGGCCTCGACCTCCAGGCGGGTGCCGTACATTCCAACCGGCCGCTTGACGCCGTCCTGTCCATCAACGACGAAATCGCGCGGGAGGAGATGGATGATCTCGCGGTCTGAGGCCGGCAGCGCCGCCATCCGGGCGGCGTCCACGACCCGCGTTACGTCCGCGTCCGCGATCTCGTGATCCCCGCGCGCCACCGCCACCACGCCCCGGCTGTCGGACGAGGTGATGTGCTCGCCGGAGACCGCCACGAAGGCAGAGGTAATGCTGGTCCCGGCCATGCGCTCGGCGCGGTCGGTGGCCTCCTCGATCGCGCGGGCAGTGGAGTCAAGGTCCACGACCACCCCGCGGCGCATGCCTGAGGAAGGCACGCTGCCGGCGCCGACGATGTGGACATCGCCGTCCTCGTCCACTTCGCCCACAACGGCACAAACCTTGGTCGTGCCTATGTCCAGGCCTGCGACCGAGCCTCGGCGCGCCATACGCTACCCGTAGTGGATCATGGGTCTGTCTTCCCTACATCTTGTTCTGCCATTCCACGCCTATCGTCCATCTCCTGCTCCGTACGGTCTTACCACGACGGACCCTCCGTACCTGAGGTCCAGCGACGCGGGCGTCAAGCCCTTCGCCCGCAGCGCATCGAGAACCCGCGGGACCTGACCCAGCCGCTCCGACAGCCCCAACAGACCCCCGGCCCGGATCTCCAGCCCTGAGCGGGTGATGAGCGTCAGGTCCGGACCCTTCGCGACCACGATGCGCTTCAGGTCGACTGCCAGGCGCGCCTGAACCACGTCCAGCGCCTCTAGCGCTGCTCGCACCCCCTCTGAAGCCGCTGAATGGCCGGGGCGGGCCTCTGCATCGGGTCGGGTGCGGTCCTCGATCTCGGGCAGCCCGCCTGAGTCAGGGGTGATCGCCACCACCACGTGGTCATCGGCCACCATTGCGAACCCGGCACCCGTGATCAGGGCAGCCATCGGACGGCGTTCGGTAATCTTGATAGAAACGATCCTGGGCGGTCGTACAAGCACCGCCGCCTCCCTGATGCGAGGATCGGCCCGAAGCCGCCGCAACGCGGCAGCGGCGTCCACGGCGAACAGGCGCTCGGCGCGCTTCAGGCCGGAGAGCTCGACAACCTCGGCCGCCGGGATCATCCCGGCCCCGCGCACCTCGATGCGCTCAACGGTGAAGAACGCCGACTGCGGGAAGGCGGCCAGGGCGAGCAGCGTGGCCATGATCATGGCGAAGCGCGGCAGGGTCTCCCTGAGGGACGCGGCGTTGGGGCGCGTTGTGGGATCGGTCGTATCCACGGTCGTATCCACGATGGATGCCCGGGTTCAGAACTCGCCCAGCAGCTTGACCTCCAACTCCAGTGTGATTCCCAAGCGTTCCTGCAGGCGGGCGCGCACCTGCGCCGCCAGGGCCAGCACGTCGGCCGCGGTGGCGCCTCCCTCGTTGACGATGTAGTTCGCGTGGATCTCCGAGATGCGGGCGCCGCCGACGGCCAGGCCTTTGCCGCCCACCGCCTCTATGAGCCGTCCCGCGTGGTCGCCGGAGGGATTGCGGAAGAAGCAGCCCGCGCTCATCCGGCCGAGCGGCTGCGTCGCGCCCCGGCGTTCCAGCCACATCTCCAGGCGGGACTGAACCAGGTCCGGGGAGTCGGGGCGCAGCGCGAGCGTCACCGAAGCAACCACCCAGGGTCGTCCCTGGATGGCCGTGGCCCTGTAGCCAAAGCCCATCGCCTCGGGTCCCAGGCAGATGGGACCGTCCGGGGTCAGCACGTCTGCCGCCTCGAAGACCTCACCCATCGAGTGGCCGTAGGCACCGGCGTTCATCACTACCGCTCCGCCCACCGACCCCGGAATGCCGGCCGCGAACTCAAGCCCGGCGAGTCCCTTCCGCGCCGTGCGCAGCGCCAGGGCCGGGAGTCCGGCCCCGGCCTCTGCGATGACCTTTGCACCCTTGATGCGAACGCGACCCACACCCTTTCCGATCTTGACTACGGCCCCGCGAATCCCCCGGTCCCCAATCAGCACGTTGGATCCGTTGCCCAGTATCACGGGCCGGTGGCCCTCTTCGAACAGCACGGATGCGGCCGCCCGCAACTCACCGATGCTCCTTGGGATCACCATCAGGTCCGCCGGACCCCCGATGCGGAACAGCACGTGCCTGGAGGTCGGCTCGTCGCGGCGCACATCTGCGACGGCCTCACGCAACCGCCGTTCCAGGCGGGACAGCGCGGTCGGGGGGGCCTTCACCGGGCACCCACCGACAGCCGCCGAAACAGGGCATCTGCCGCAGCACCGATGTCTCCTGCCCCCAGCGTGAGCACGATGGTACCCGGGGAGGCAATCTGCTCTACCAGGTCCAGGGCGGCCTCGGTGGTCGCCCGGAAGTGCACAGGCCGGTGTGGGGCTACCGCGTCCACGATCAACTGGGCAGTCACGCCCGGCTGCGACGGCTCGCCCGCCGCGTAGATCTCGGTCACCACCACCTCATCCGCGGCATCGAACGCCCGGCCGAACTTGGCGTGGGTGGTGCGCGTGCGCGAATAGCGGTGCGGCTGGAACAAAGCAATCACCCGGCGCTCTGGCCAGCCCTCGCGCGCCGCGCGGAGCACCGCGTCTATCTTGACCGGATTGTGCGCGTAGTCGTCCACGACGAGCACGCCGCCGACCTCGCCGCGGATCGCGAAGCGGCGGGCAACGCCCCGAAAACCGGCCAGCGCACCCATGGCCGCATCGGCCGGCACGCCCATCGTTACCGCGGCGGCTATTGCGCCCAGCGCGTTGCTGACGTTGTGCCGCCCGGGCACGCGCAGCACCATCTCGCCGGACGGCCTGCCCTCGATCCACAGTTCGGTCCGGGTCTCCTCCCCGTGAATCGCGCGAATCTCTCCCCGAACCGCGGCGGCCCGGTCAAAGCCGTAGGTCAGGAAAGGCCGGTCGAGGCCGCGGGCAAGCGCGATCGCGCCGGCGTGGTCAAGGCAGACTGCGATGAAGCCCTCCTGGGGAACCGCGCCCAGGAACCGCTCGAACGTCTGCTCGAGATGGCCGGGTGCAATGTAGTAGTCGCAGTGGTCGGTGGCATCCAGACTGGTCAGCACGGCTGCGAACGGGCGCACGTGCAGGAGCGAACCGTCGCTCTCGTCCACCTCGGCTACGATCCAGGGTCCGCGTCCGGTACGCGCACCGCCGCCGTATTCCTCGACACCGGCCCCGATTATACCTGTCGGGTCCAGGCCTGCTCGTGCCAGCACGCGCGTGAGCATCGCGGCCGTGGTCGTCTTGCCGTGCGTCCCGACCACGGCCACGCCGCGGCCGAACGCCATCACCTTGGCCAGGAGCTCGGCCCGATGAAGAACCGGCAGGCCGAGATCTCGCGCGGCACCGATCTCGTGGTTCTCGTCCGGGACCGCCCTCGAGTAGACCACCACGTCCGCCTCGGCCAGATGATCAGGACTGTGGCCGACGAACGTTGCCCCACCGAGATCACCGATCCGCCGGAGGGAGGCGGAGTCGCGCAGATCGCACCCCGACACGCGAACTCCGCGGTGCAGCAGCACTTCGGCCAGCGCGCTCATGCCTGCGCCGCCTATCCCCACGAAGTGTACCCGCGACGAGCGCTGGATCACGCGCGGACCTCCGTCTCGCTGCCAGGCGTGCCGCCAGAGGTGCCGAGACCGAGCACCAGGTCGGCTACTGCGCCGGACGCGTCCCGGCGCCCCAGCCCCCGGCTGGCATCCGCCATGCGCTTGCGCCGGCCCGAATCGGCCAGGAGCGCCTGCACCACCGCGACCAGCGCCCCTCCGCCGAGGTCGGCGTCCGGCACCAGGACAGCAGCGCCGGCGCGCACCAGGACCTCGGCATTGTCCTCCTGGTGTCCTTCCGCGGCACTGGGATACGGAACCAGGATCGAGGGCAGCCCCCACGCGGTCAGCTCGGCCAGCGTGCAGGCGCCGGCCCGGCTGAGGACCAGATCGGCGCAGGCATAGGCGTCGGCGATGTCGTCGAGAAACGGCACCGCGACGTGGCGCAGCGCGGGCGGACCGATGTGCTCGCGGTGGCCGATCTCGCGTCGGACCCAGTGTCCGTGCTCGGTTCCGGTCTGGTGCAGGATCTGCAGCCCTGGCTCGAACATGAGGAGATCGCCCAGCCTGCAGACTGCCTGGTTCAGGCTCAGGGCGCCCTGGCTACCGCCCAGCACGAGCAGGGTGAGCCTGCCCGGGTCAAGACCCCACCTGCCCAGGCCTCGTTCCCGATCGCCCTCCATTGCGCGGCGCCGCAGTGGGATGCCCGTGACCTCGGCGCGGCGCGCCTTCAACCGTGCGGCTGCCTCGGGATGGGGAATCGAGACCCATCTGGCCCAGCGTGCGATCAGGCGGGTCGCCAGGCCCGGGCGCAGGTTCTGCTCCTGCACGCCCAGCGGCACGCCCAGCAGCGCGGCCGCGCATCCGACGGGCACGCACACGTAGCCGCCGGTGGCAACGACCGCGTCCGGCCGCCACTGCCTCAGGAGCCGCAACGCCTGGAGCGTTCCCATCGCGGTGGTCGCCAGCGCGGACGCGGCCGCCAGGCCCGGACGCCGCGGCAGGCCCCGCGCGCGGATCCGCGCGAACGGCCAGCCCTCCGCGGGCACGACGCGGGCCTCGATGCGGTCGCCGCCTACGAAGAGGATCTCCACCTCGGGCCGCCGGCCCCGGAGCGCCTCGGCTATCGCCAGCGCCGGGAACAGGTGGCCGCCGGTGCCGCCGCCAGTGATAATGATTCTCACTTCCCCTCCCCGGCGGCGTACTGCGAGATGTTCAGCAGGATGCCTATCTGTATCATCGTCATTACCAGCGACGAGCCGCCGAAACTGACCAGCGGCAGCGGCACGCCCTTGACGGGCAACAACCCCGTGGCAACGCCCATGTTCATCAACGCCTGGCCCACGACGGCCGCGGTGATCCCCCCGGCCAGGAGCGAACCAAAGCGGTCGGGTGCAGAGCGGCTGATGCGGTAGCCGCGGTAGGCCAGGAACGCGAACAGAACCAGCAACCCCATGGTGCCCAGCAATCCAATCTCCTCGCCAACGATGGCGTAGATGAAATCGGTGTGGCGCTCGGGCAGATAGAAGAACTTCTGGCGGCTCTCCCCCAGGCCGACCCCGATCAGGCCGCCGGACCCAAATGCCAGCAGCGACTGTATGATGTGAAACCCGCTGCCCTGGGGATCGCTCCAGGGGTCCAGGAAGGACAGGAAACGCCGGAGCCGGTAGGGTGCGGCTGCCACGGCCAGGGCCCCGACCGGAAGCGCCGCCAGCACGACCAGCCCCAGGTGCGCGATCCGCGCACCTGAGAGAAACAACACCGTCATCGTGATCACAACCAGCACGACCGCGGATCCCATGTCGGGCTGCAGGAGGACAAGGCCCGCGAGAAACGCGGTGACCAGGAGCGGGGGCACCACGCCGCGGTGGAGGTCGCGCACCTCGGCGCTGCGGCGCACCGCAAACTGCGCAACGAAGAGGGGCAGCGCCAGCTTGGCCAGCTCCACGGGCTGGAAGCCGGCAGGCCCGGCGACGATCCACCTTCGGGCGCCTCCGGCGACCCTACCGATCCCGGGGATCAGCACCGCTACGAGTAGGACCGCGGTGGCGAGCAGCAGCGGCACGGCGTACACCCGGAGCCGCTGGTAGTGCACGCGGCTGGCGATCCACATCGCGGTCAGACCGATCCCGATCCACGTCGCCTGCCGGCGCAGGAAGTACGCGCTGTCGGCCAGGCGGTCAAAGGCAACGATGCTGCTCGCGCTGTAGACCATCACCAGCCCGACCCCGAGCAGCGCCAGCACGCAGACGAAAAGGAGCAGGTCACCGGACCGGCGGTGCAGCGCGGGCGGGGGCGCGGTCACGGTAGCACCGGAGGGCCCGCGCGAGCGGGCAGCGCATCAGCCAACCGGCAGAACAGGTCGCCGCGCTCCCGGTAGTCTGCGAACTGGTCGAAGCTCTCGCACCCCGGGGAGAGCAGGATCGCGTCCCCGGGCGATGCGGCGTCCCAGGCCGATGCCAGCGCGGCGTCCAGGGTGCCTGCCTGCGAGACGCTCGGGGGCTTGGCCATCCCACCTATCGCATCTGCCAGCAGGGCGGCGGTCGAGCCGATCAGATAGACCGCCTTGGCGGGCGAGTCCTCCAGCGCGCTGACCATCGGTTGAAAGTCGCGCGCACGGGCGTCCCTGCGCAGTCCTCCTGCGATGAGGTGGAACGGCCTGACCATGCTCCTTATGGCGGCGGCGGCTGCTGCGGGATTGGTTGCCAGCGAGTCCTCGTAGAAGGCGACGCCCTCGCGCTCCGCGGCCAGGCGGAACCTGTAGGGTAGGCCGCGGAACTCGCGCAGCACCGACGCGATCGTCCCGGGCTCGACGCCAACGAGCGCCGCGGCAGCGGCGGCAGCCAGGGCGTTCTCCTGCATGTGGGCACCGGGCACGGAGAGGTCGCACACAGCCATCACCGGGCGCGGAGGCGCACCGGCCGGCGCGATCCGACCGCCATCCATGTACGCCCCGGCCAACACGATTCGCCCGCCCTCGAGGTACGCCCCGGCCGCGACGGGCCGGTGACGGCTGAACCAGCGCACCGAAGACGCGGCGCCGTCGGTCATCCCAGCCACGAGGGGATCGTCGGCGTTGAGCACCGCCAGGTCCGCCGGGCCCTGGTTGCGGACGATCGTGCGTTTCGCCTCGACGTAGGCCTCCAGCGACCCATGGTCGTCCAGGTGGTGCGGCGCGATGTTGGTCACCACCGCAACGTGGGGGCTGTAGGGCAGGCCGAGGAGCTGCCGGTTGCTGATCTCCAAGACCAACCACGTCGCGGCGTCCGCACCGTCAAGGGCGTAGAGCGCGGGCACGTGCGTCCGGTCGTTCCCAGAGACGACGAGAGGCAGTCCGGCGGCCTCCATCATCGCGGCTATCAGCGTTACCACGGTAAACTTGCCGTTCGTGCCGGTCACGCCGAGAATCGGCCCGGGCCATGCCTCGAAGAACAGGTGCGTAAGACTCGACAGCCGGACGCCGCGCGCAGCGGCCGCGCGCACGGGCGCGTTCTCCTGGTGGCGGAACCAGGACTGGGGAACGAAGATGACCCCGGCCTCCTCTATCCCCTCCAGATAGCGGTCGTCCTGCCGCCAGGCGATGGGCGCGGCCCGCAACCGGGCTGCCAGCCGCGCCTGTCCCTCTGGATCCAGCCAGCAGTGCGTGCGCCGCAGCGTCTCCTCGAAGCGCGCGGGCGGCTCCAGATCGTGCACGGTGATTTCCCCTATGCCGTGGTTCAGGAGGAACTCGGTCACGGTGGAGCCCTCGGTGCCCGACGGGCCCAGAACGTGGATGGGCCGCCCCCGGAGCTGATCCAGGACGGCCCTCACCCGCGCTGGCGGGTGCGAAGTCATCAGCCGGCGACCAGCAGGCCGATCAGGAGACAGACCCAACCGGCCATGTGGAACCGGCGCACGATGACCGGTTCCGGCCAGCCCACGAGTTCAAAGTGATGGTGCAGGGGGCTCATGCGGAAGATCCGCCGGCCGCCAGTGAGCTTGAAGTACGCCACTTGAAGGATGACGGACGCGGCTTCGGCAACGAACACGCCGCCGATGAAGAGGAGCGCGATCTCCGACTTCGTGACGATGGCGAGCGCGGCCAGCACCCCACCAAGGGCATTGGATCCAACGTCGCCCATGAAGATCCGCGCCGGGTGGGCGTTGTACTTGAGGAATCCTGCGCAGGCCCCTGCCACGGCCGCGCCCAGCACCGCGGCAGAAGGCAGCAGCGCGGTCAGCGCCACAACTGCCAGCCCGAACGCGGCCACCGCGACGAGCCCGGCGGCCAGGCCGTCCAGGCCATCGCTCAGGTTGACCGCGTTGGTGAACCCAACGTAGAGCAGCGCCGCGAAGATCACGTATCCCCATCCGAGATCGAACGGGCCCACTCCTGGCACGATGATCTCGGTTCCCAGCCAGGACTGGCGGGCGGCCAGGTATCCCAGGGCCAGGCCCAGGATGATCTGCATCGCCAGCCGCTCGCGCGCACGAAATCCGAGGTTCCGATCGTGCTGGGCCGCCAGGAGATCGTCCAGCAATCCCACGGCGCCGAAGGCGCCCATCACGGCGAGTGCGAACAGCACGCGGCGGTCCGGGCCTGCCACGAGCAGCACGGCGGCGACGATGGCGGCAACAAGCAGCAGCCCGCCCATGGTCGGAGTGCCGGCCTTCAACTGGTGCCGGGCCGGCGCGTCCTCGCGGATGCGCTGGCGCTGGCCCCACGCTGCGAGCGCCGCTATGGTTCGGGGGCCCGCGAGCACGACGATGCCCGCCGCCAGCGCCGCGGCGGCGACCACCTGAACCAGCAGGGGTATCGCAATGAACTCGTTCACGGCGACAATACCTCCATTCCGGCCCTCAGGCCCTCCAGCACCCTTTCCATCTCGATACCTCGCGAACCCTTGATGAGCACGATGTCACCTGGCCGCACCGCCCGGCGCAGCAACGGGATCGCTTCATCTGTGGTCCTGGCCCAGGCAGCGGCGCCGGGCGCGAGACCAGCATCGGCGGCCCCCCCGAGGTACCAGCGGGCATTGGGTCCCACCGCGAGCAGCAGCGCGGGCAGCAGTTCCGCCGCCTGCCGGCCCACCCGGCGGTGGAACTCTTGCGAATCCGGTCCGAGCTCGAGCATCTCGCCCAAGGCGAGCACGCGCCGTCGGGCCGGCCCTGCGAGGACGATCACGTCGAAGGCGGCCTGCATGGACTGCGGACTGGCATTGTAGGTGTCGTCCACAACGAGCATCTCGCCGAGGTGGATGATCTCCTGCCGCATCTTGGCCTGGCGGGCGCGGGCAAGCCCTGCTGCGATCTCGCGCAGCCCGAGCCCGAGCGCATGCCCCACGGCCGCTGCGACCAGCGCGTTGCGCACCTGGTGAGTGCCCGGGAGCGACAGGGTCACTTCTCCCTGCTGCCCTCCGACCTCCAGCACGAAGGCGCAGCCGTCAGGGGTGCACCTGATCTCGGTGGCGCGCACGTCTGCCTCAGGAGAGAAGCCGAACCGGACCACGGGACACTGGACGGCCCGGACCAGCCGCTCTGTCAAGGGCTCGTCGGCGTTGACGATCGCGGTGCCGTCAGCGGGCAATCCCTCCAGCAGTTCGGCCTTGGCCGCGGCGATGTTCTCGCGCGTTCCCAGCAGCTCCAGGTGGGTGTCGCCTATGGTGGTGACCGCGCCGATGCGGGGAAGCGCCATCTCGACGAGTTCTCGGATCTGCCCCAGACCGCGCATTGCCATCTCTATGACCGCGACCTCGACTCCCTGATCCAGCCCCAACAGCGCGAGGGCCACGCCCAGCTCCGCGTTCCACGACTCAGCAGAGCGCGCCGCGTTGAAGCGCACGGCCAGGACCTCTGCGCACAGGCCGACCGTCGTGGTCTTGCCCACGCTGCCGGTAATGCCGACCACGGTCACCGGCAGCGTGCGCCGGTGCAGGGCGGCGATCGCGCCCAGCGCGCGCAGCGGGTCCGCCACCACCAGCGCCGGGCTGGCTGCTCCCGGGAGGGCTGCTCCCGAGCCGGCTGCCGCCGGCTCTGCGGCGACCACTGACAGCACCGCGCCGCGCGCGAGCGCATCCCCCACGAACAGGTGCCCGTCGGCATTTGGGCCCCGCAGCGCAACGAAGAGATACCCGGGCGCGGCCTTCCGGCTGTCGGTTGTGACCCCGCAGACCGCCGTGGGAACAGGCGCCCCCGGCGGCAGCACGAGGCGTCCGCCGGTCGCCGAGACGATGTCCCTAACCGCCAGATGCATTCAGGACCTCCCGGACTACTTCCCGGTCATCAAACGGATGCCTCACCCCGGCGATCTCCTGGTAGGTCTCGTGGCCCTTGCCGGCAATCAGCACGAGATCTCCGGGACGCGCCTCTGCCACTGCCGCGGCAATCGCGCGGCGCCGGTCGGGCTCGATCTGCACGCGCACGCCGCGACGGGCGGCGGCGGCCTCGACGCCCGGACGGATCTCGTCAATGATCGAGCGGGGATCCTCGGTGCGCGGGTTGTCGGAGGTCACCACCACGAGGTCGGCCCAACTCGCCGCGATGCCGCCCATCACTGGGCGCTTGGGCCGGTCGCGATCACCTCCGCATCCGAAGACCGCGATCAGCCGGCCGCCGGTCACCTCGCGGGCGCTGCGCAGCACGTTCTCCAGGCCGTCGGGCGTGTGGGCGTAGTCCACGACCACCGCGAAGGGCTGCCCCTCCTCGATGCTCTCAAAACGCCCCGGGATGCCCGGCATAGCGGCCAGGGCATCGGCCATCGCCTCAAGAGGCAGTTCTTGCGTGATGCCCACGGCAAGCGCCGCGAGCGCATTTGCGACGTTGAAGCCGCCGGCAAGCCGGAGCTCGACCGGAACGCTGCCCCCAGGCGTCTCGGCGGTGAACGTTGACCCGCGCAGGTGCAGCCGGAGGTCGCGCCCGCGCACGTCGGCGGGCATGCGCACGCCGTAGGTCACCGCCTGCGCCAGGCTGACCGCCCGCATGATCCGCGATGCGGGGTCGTCGGCGTTCAGGACCGCCCACCCATCACAGGGCAGCATCGCGAACAGCCGCGCCTTGGCGGCGCGGTAGGCTTCCATGCTCCCGTGGAAGTCCAGGTGGTCCCGCGTGAGGTTGGTGAACACCCCGACCTTGAACCGGCAGCCGGCAACCCGCTCCAGCGCCAGCGCGTGGGAGGCGACCTCGACCGCGGCGTACTGCCGACCCGCGCTCACCATGGCCGCCAGCGCGCGCTGCAGATCGGGCGCCTCCGGGGTCGTGCGCGCCGACGGCAGCACACCATCGTCAATGACGATCCCCATTGTTCCGATGATGCCGCACGGCCGCCCGGCCGCGCGCAGGATCGCTTCGATCAGGTAGGTGGTTGCGCCCTTGCCGTTGGTCCCGGTGACGCCGATCACGCTCAGGCGGCGCGAGGGATGCCCATAGTACCCCGCGCTCATCTGCGCGAGCGCGCGGCGGGTGTCGGAGGTCCGCACCACCACAACGCCTGGAGGCACGGCGACCTCGCGATCCACCAGGATCGCGGACGCGCCGCGGGTGACGGCCTCTCCGATGAAGGCGTGCCCGTCGTGGACCGCGCCGCGGAGCGCGGCAAACAGAAACCCGGGACCACTCTCCCGGGAGTCGTAAGCGAGCCCGCGAATCTCCACGCCGGGGTCGCCCACCACCGACGGCGCGTCGAGCTCCGTCAGCAGCGCGCGCAGATGCATCCACCCACCTCCGCGGAATCTCCGTTCATTATAGCAGGCACCCGCGGCCTTACGGCGCGGCGCGCGGCGGCAGGCGGCCCAGGGCCGCCGGCTCCGAGGGAGGCAGCCGCATGTGCCAGAGAACCTGCGTGGCAATTGCCTGGAAGACCGGCGCTGCGACCGTGCCCCCGTATTGTTCGCCCTTCACGCCGTCGAGAATCACCAGCACCGCCAGGCGCGGGTTGTCCGCGGGCACCAGGCCGACAAACGAAGCCAAGACCGCATCGGGCATGTAGCCGCCTCCTGGAGCCGGCTTCTGGGCCGTGCCGGTCTTGCCGGCGATCCGGTATCCCTCGACGCGGGCCAGCGTCCCGGTCCCCTTGTTCACGACGTCCTCCATCATGGCGACGACCGCTCGGGCGACCTCCGGAGTAGTCGCCTGGCGTCCGGGCTCCGGCGCCGCCACCTTGATCACGCGGCCTTCGGGGTCGCGCACGGCGCGCAACACGTGCGGGCGGACCAGACGTCCCTCGTTGCCCAGGGCAGAGGCGGCCACCAGCAACTGCAGGGGCGTTACCGAGATGCCCTGACCAAAGCCAATGGTCTCGAGCCCAGGGCCCAGCCACTGCGTCGGCGGCGGCACCAGACCGGCGAGCTCCCCGGGAAGATCAATTCCGGTGGGCGCGCCGAATCCAAAGCGGCGGATCGCTTCGTGGTACCGCTCCTTGCCAAGCCGCATCGCCACCATGGCCGCGCCCACATTTGACGACTGGCGGATGATGTCGCCCAGCGTCTGCCTGGGGAACTTGCGGCCGCGGGCCTCCCGAATCACGTAGCCGCCCGCGACCCGCAGTTCCCCGGTGCTCGTGAACACTTCGTGTGCGGTCACGGCGTCGGCTTCCATAGCGGCCGCCGCCAGGATGATCTTGAAGGTGGATCCCGGTTCGTAGACTGCAGAGATAGCGCGGTTGGCCAGCAGCGGGTTCTCGGCGCGACCGACGGCGTTGGGATCATAGCGCGGATGGGCGGCCATCGCCAGCAGCTCGCCCGACCTGGGATCCATGACCAGGACGGTGCCCGAGGTTGCGCCCGTGGAGGCCGCTGCCCGATCGAGCTCGCGCTCGGCGATGTGCTGGATCACCTGGTCTATGGTAAGCATCACGTCGGCGCCCGGGGCTGGCTCTCGCACGACTGCGCGCGTGTCGAACCGCGGACGGCCCATGGCGTCCCGCTCGATGCGGGCGGAACCGGGCCGGCCCCGCAGTGTCTCTTCAAACGCCAGTTCCGCGCCCTCCAGGCCCTGGTTGTCAACGCCGGCAAAACCGATCACGTGGGACGCCAGCGTTCCGTTGGGGTAGCTGCGCTTGGCTTCGGTGAGGAAGCCGATCTGGTCGCCGAGCCGCATCGCGCGCAGCGACGCCACAACCGCGGGCGAAGCCCTCCTGGCCAGCCAGGCGAAGTGCCGGTCCGGGACCAGCTTTCGTTCGAGGTCCGCCGGTCGCTGCCCGACCACCGGCGCGACCGCGTGGATGAATGCCTTGTGATTGTCGATCTTGGACGGCAAGGCGAAGGCCGACTCGGCCTCGACGTTCACGGCCAGCGGCCTGCCCAGGCGGTCCAGCAGGCGGCCGCGGCTGGCCTCGATCTGCACGGTGCCGAGCTGCTGGCGCTCCGCGATTCTCTCGAGTTCTGGGGCCTGAACGACGTGAAGCATGACCAGGCGAAAGCCGACCGCGGTCAGCGCCGTCCACAGCACCGCAAAGAGCACCGCCGTGCGCAGCCGGATCAGCCGGAGGTGGTCGAGCTCTGCCTCGGCCGCGCGGAGAAAAGACCGCCGCCCGGGGGGTTGACCCCGCCCGGGCGGGCGGCGACGACGCGGGAGGGTCATCTGTGTCGCTCTCGGGCCTCGGCCTCGCTCCTCCCAAGCCACGCCGTGAGCTGGCGAAGGACTCCACGGCGCTCGGCAGGCACCTCGACTTCCGCGATGGCCGGCCCGGCGGTGATGGCGGCGAGCTGGTGATGGCGGGGCGGCGCCATGCCCAGCTCCGTTGTGGCATAGTGCTCGATGCGCTGCGGCGATTTCAGGGCCGATGCGAGCGAGGATAGGCGCGCGTGCTCCGCGCGCAGGTGGGTGAGTTCGCGCTGCAGCCGCAGGATCGTGTACCCCGCCTCTGCGCGGTGCGTGCGCTGCGAAACGTAGAGCAGAGCAGGCAGGGTGAGAAGAACCGCCACCACCATCGCGCCGGCCATCGGGTGCAACCGAGAGCGGCGACGGGCCACGGGCTCCCCGCGGGAAGGCCGTTCGGGGAGCCACACCGGGAAGACCTTCGTGCGTCGGTCGGCGGCGATCACGTGCACGGCCTCGCCGTTGAACTGGAAGAAGATCGGCGCCGGAAGCCGGGTGCCGGAGGGAGGACGTCAGGCACGACGGAGGGGAGGGTGGTATCAGCGCTGGATTGCCCGGCTTCCGACGCACGCTCGGTCTGGTCGCTCGCGCGCTCTGCCACGCGCATCTTGGCGCTGCGCGAACGGGGGTTGGCCGCTATCTCGCGCAGCGATGGGGTAACGGGCCGCCGCGTCAGAACGCGCACGAGGCGACGGCCGCCGCAGACGCATTGGGGGCTCCCGGGAGGACAGGTGCAATCACGGGAGAGGCGGAGGTAGGTGTGCTTGACGATGCGGTCTTCCAGGGAGTGGAAGGTGATGACGCAGAGTCGCCCACCCCCCCGGAGAGCCCCCATTGCTTCCGGCAGTGCCTGCTCGAGCGCTTCCAGTTCGCGGTTGGTGGCGATGCGCAGCGCCTGGAACGTGCGCGTCGCCGGATGGATGCCCCGAGGCCAGGCGCGGCGCGGGATGGCCGCACCTACAACGGAGACAAGTTCATCGGTCGTGCGAAGAGGCCGGCGCTGCACGATCGCCCGCGCGATCCGGCGCGCCCATCGCTCCTCACCGTACGCCCAGATAATCCCCCGCAGTTCCTCCTCGGGCAGGGAGTTGACCAGGTCGGCGGCGCAGCGCGGCTGGGTGCGGTCCATCCGCATGTCGAGCGGACCTGAATGGGTGAAGCTGAACCCGCGGAGGGGTTCTTCCAGTTGCAGCGACGAGGCTCCCAGGTCCATCACGATGCCGTCTACCGCCTCGAGTCCGGCTTCGGCCACCACAGTGCGTATGGCCGAGTAGTTCGCGTGCCGCAGTGCAACCGATGCCCCGTAACGAGCCAGCCTTCGCGCCGCAACCGCCAGCGCCTCGGCGTCGCGGTCTATCCCTATCAGCCGCCCAGACGGGGCGATCCGCTCCAGGATCGCCTCGGCGTGCCCGCCGGCGCCCACCGTGGCGTCAACGTACGTGCCGCCGGGCCGTGGTTCCAGCCAGGCCAGCACCTCGTCGAGCATCACCGGGATGTGCCCAGCGGCTTCTGCCTGAGAACCGGCTATATTCGCAGCTCCTCGATCTGCTCCGCGATCTGCGGAGCCGACAGCTTCGCCTTCTCGATGTAGGACTGCCAGCCGGCGTAGTTCCATATCTCGATCCGGCTGATCAGACCCACCACCACCACCTCGCGCTCGATCCCGGCATGCTGCCGCAGGTGAAGCGGCAGGGTTATCCTGCCCTGTCGGTCGAGCTCGATGTCCACGGCGCCGGCAAGCAGATAGCGCATAACGTCGCGCTGCTTGGTGGAGAGCTTGAGCAACGCGTCCGCGACCTTGGCCCATTCCGCGGGCGAGTATACGCTGATGCAGGGATCCAGTCCGCGGGTGGCTACGACCTGATCGCCCAGGACGCGCCGGAACCTGGGAGCGATGACAACCCGCCCCTTGTCGTCCAGCGCGTACTGGAACTCACCCTTGAGCATCCCCACAACTCCCCACTCTGTCCCACGCTATTCTCCATGTTCCCACAAACTCCTTCTTGTAGACCTGCGATTTGGAAAAGATCTTTGGAGGCCGGCGGCCAGAAGCCTCACTGGGCGCGGTCTCTGGCTTTCACTACCGGCGCAGGGGGGCAGATATGGTGGGTCGGAGCTGCTCACCCACCACATCTTGTGGGAGAGCGGCAATGCACCCGAGGTCCGGGACTACTGCCGACGCCCGGGACTACTGCCGATGCTCGGAACTACTGCCGTGGCGTGGGAGGTTTCCGCCTCACGCGTGGAGTGCGCGCAAGAGCACCCTGGTCCAGCGCCTTGTCGCCCAGGACCGCGCCCAGGCAGTCGCGCAGGTCCAGGGCCTCTTCGATCTGTAGCCGGGCGGACCGCGCTCCGGGCTCAGATGCAAGATCAGGCGATGGATGCGTGACCAGCATGATGCCGCCGTCCGGTAGGATCTCGACGATGAACGCCATTGAGGTGAGCAGGCGGGCAGGACCGAGCCGGGATACGGCCTGTGGCCCGAAGAAGTTGGCCCAACCCAGGCAGGTTGGATCAGGAAGATCGTCTACTCCCACCGTGCCCCACGGAGCTTCCAGGAACAGATAGAGGCCCTTGCACACGCCGAGCACCTGCTCGATGTCCTTGCTCGTCGCCAACGCCTCGCGCGGTATCGTCAGCGTGACCGTGCTTGGGCGAGATCTGGGAACCTCGCTCACCGAGAGGGTCAGCACCGGCCGCATCAGCCCTTCGGAGACGCGCAGGAACGTGCTCTGCGTGCCACCCTCCTCCGCGTCCTCCAGCAGCCGGACCGGCCTCGCGGGTATGATCCGCCGCAGGCTGTCTTCCGGCAGGCGGCGCACAAGATGCGGCTCGTAGGCCCCTCCCTGAGCCACGAGCGTGTCCAGAATCGCCCTCACGGTTCCCGGCCGGAAAGGATGGTCTACCAGGAAGCGCGCGACAACCTGCCCTTCCATGTTCGTCACCCCTGTACAAGAGCCGCCGCTGCTCAGGATGAGTCGGATAGTAGAAGGGGGCTCTCTCGCAGGGCTCTCACGAGGCGAGCGGGGGGGCGGGCGGCTCGCAGGTGTGCCCGTGGCGTTCCCAGGCCGCCAGGATCTCCCGGTTGAGAGGGACATTCCTCCTGAGGCGCACCTGCTGCGCCGGCGAGAGCGTCGCGGCCTGGGCGGCGATAAACTCCACAGCCCTGCGAAGGAACGGCAGGCGGGGTTCAAGGTTGAACTCCTCCAGGACGCGGAAGTGGTGCCAGAAGATGCGCTGGGGCTGGGGATTGGCGTGGCCTATCTCGGCCAGGGATCTGAGCGCCTCGTTGGAGGTGGCAAGCGCGCGGTCAGCGTCCCTCAACCCGGCATAGGCCAGCGCGAGATAGCTGAGGGTGTCCGGGAGCATGAGCCGCTCACCGACGCGGGCCTGAATGTCTCGCGCCTGCTCCAGACCTGCAATGGCCTGTGCGTGGTTTCCCCGGTGGAGCGCGATGATGCCGCGCTTGGCAAGGGACTCGAGGAAGGGGCCGTAGGGGTCTGCTGAATGACCCTCGCGATCGAAGAGGTGTAGAACCTCGTTTACCAACTCCTCCGCGCCATCCACGTTGTGATGGTCCAGGTGCAGTTGGGCCTGCGAGTCCTTGCAGACGGCGATCAGGAGGCGGTTACCCGAGGTAATGGACAGTTCCAGCGCCCTCCTGGAAGCATCCCATGCCCAGCGGTAGTTCCCTATCTGGCGTCCGACGCTGTTGGCGATCTCGTTGCGGCAGGCCATGACCGTGCGGGGGTGTCCGGTGGCCTGAGCCGAGACGCGCGCCTTCCTGAGTCTCCGGACAGCGCTGCCCAGACTGGCTTCCAGAGCATCCAGCGTTGCGAGCTGCAGGGTAACCCTGGCGGCGGTAGTGGGGTCATGGATCTCCTCGGCGAACCGCAGGCCTTCGAGCAGGTTCGCGCGCGACGCGGTCAAGTTGCCGGTCCACTTGAGAACAATCGCCTCCGTCATTGAGACAAATCGGGCCTCGCTGCTATCGCCTGATTCAGCCGAAATGCCCCTTGCAGACTGAAGGCACGCGGAGGCAGCCGCGTAGTTGCCGGTCTTCGCGTGGACAGTCGCCGCCTGCCTCAGGATGGCAACCCGAAGCGGGGCATCGGCATTGCACGTCCGCCTCAGGGCCAGTTGGGACACTGCCAGCGACCGCCTGTGACGCCCGGCCCTGCTCAACATCCAAGCCAGGACGCGGAGCGCCTGTGCCTCATCGCCCGCGTTGCGCGCAGCGCGCAAGTTGACCCATGCCCGACGCGCAAGACCGGCCGCAAGGTCGAACCTGCCGAAGTGCTCTTGAAGAAGCGCGCTGCGCGTGAGCCATACCGCTAGTATCCGGGGTTCGGGATTCCTGCGGCAAAGCGCACCCATTCGACCCAGAAGCACCACACGGTCATCAGGTCTTCCCAGCATTTCGAGGACCTCGTCGGTCTTGGCCAGGAGCAGCGCCTCGTCGAGGATCTTCTCCGCGGAACCCCTGGTGATATCCCTCCGAACGCATGCGATGGAGGCCTTGTAGGCCAAAACGGCCTCCTCGTACGCGTAGAGACCCCTCGCCTGGTCGCCTGCCTGAACCCAGGATGCCGCCGCGGAGTTCCACTGACCTGCGGAATGCTGGTGCCACGCGAGGCGATGAATCGGAACGTCGGACCATTGCAGCAACACCGCCGCCGCCCGGCCGTGGCACATGCGCCGGAGGTGGGCGGGAAGGCTCTCGTAGCATATCGCGCGTATCTTGTCGTGCGAGAAGCGGTAGCCAGTGTGCTCGCGCTGAAAGATCCCGTGCCTCAGCAGACACGCAATACTCCTGGACAGACGGTTCCTGCTGCCCTTGCTGACCATGGCAAGGAGTTCCTCGTCGAAACTCCTCCCCAGGACAGATGCCATCTCTGCTGCCTGGCGAGCCGTGGGGTCAAGAAGGGCCAGCCGCTGCTGAACCGCGGTGCGCACGCCGTCGGGTATTGCCATCTCCGTCCCTCGGGGGCTTTCGGGATCTAGCCCTGGAAACGAGCCGGCCAGCGATTCGCGCGGTCGCTGTTGGAGCAATCGAAGTGTCTCAATCACGAACAAAGGGTTCCCCTCAGACTCGGTGAAGATGCGCGCCACCAGATTCGAGGATAGGGAGTGCCCTTCGAGCAGCATCCGAATGAGCTCCCCTGTCTCCACCTCCGAAAGTGGGCCCAAGCGGAGCACCGCCGTACAGTGACGCGCGAGTCTTTCCAAGATCGAGTCGTGCACAGGACGGGTTCCCACAGGGCGCGCGGTCAGGAGAACGACTACCCGCATGTGCCTGGTGCGCTCCAGCAGATGCGAAAGAAAATCCACCGTGCCTGTGTCGGCCCACTGCAGGTCCTCGATCACTAACAGCATAGGCCGCTTCCGGCTCGCCTCCTCCAGTGGGGCCTGAAGCCAGTTGAACAGGCGAAGTTTGCCAGGAGGCCCAGGTGATTGATCGCCCGTGCTTCCTGCCGGATCATCAAAGGACGATGTGGGACGCATGCTGCCATCTCGGCCGAGAAGCCGCGCAACGTCGCTGCTATCGAAGAAAGCGCTGAGCGCGTCGAGCACCGGCTGGTACGGAACCGGCTCATTGAACTCGATGCTGCGCCCACGAAGGACAGCCCCGCCGCGCACGGCCCACTCCTCCGCCACCCATTCGGCGAACTTGGACTTCCCTATGCCTGCCTCGCCCACAAGCAGGAGCCCTCCTCCACTGCCGGCTACTGCTGCATCAAGGAGGTTGGCAGCAACCTGCCGTTCGTCACTCCGTCCCACTAGATGTGCACTGTCAGGCTGAATCGCCGGCGCTGCCGAAATCCGCGCATCGCCAACGATGCCACCATGCGCGGGGCGCCTTGTCACTTCAAGCAGCGATATCGTCTCCGCGTCCGGCTCTACGCCCAGTTCAGATCTGGCAAGGCGGGCGAAGCGCCTGAACTGGCTCGCAGCAGCCGGCTTGTCGCCGGCCCGAATGAGAAGCTTCATGAGACTGCGCTGCGCCTGCTCGTTGAACGGATCGGCCTCTGCGGCCCGGCGCGCATACTCCACCGCGAGATCCTGCCGCCCCCGACGGGCAAACCCCTCGGCCAGGGCTTGGAGCGAAGACACGAGACACCGCTTCAGATTCTCTCTTTCAAGCTGGCACCACTCGACATCCCAATCCTCCAGCAGGTCCCCTTTGTAGCGCCGGAGGGCATGGATCGCTCGGGAGAGGTGCTCCAGCCCGGCTTCGGTCTGACCGGGTCGCAGCACACCTTGTCGGAACTGCTCGACATCTACGTCGCACAGATCCATGTTGAGCCCCACAGACGTGGCCGTTGCCACGAGCACATCTGTTGGAAGACCATGAGATCCCAGCACGCCCTTGAGACGCCATGCTACCGTGCTGAGATTGGCTCTGGCCCGTTCCTCTGGTAGATCCGGCCAAAGGGCGCCGGCTGCGCGTGTTCTCGGGATGGTCCGCCCGCCTGCGAGTGCCAGGTAGGCGAGCAACTGCGCGGGCCTGGGTTTGAGGTCAACTGGACCTGTCTCCGAGACGACCGCGAAGCGGCCCAGGAGATGGATCTCCAGCTTCGCCATGAGTCACCACCCTGCGATACCCGAATCCGTGGGTCGCCATACAGGCGCTGCTGGTTCAGACCGTGTGAGGTAGGGTGCGATGCGCGGCGTGATGTCTACAGGAGAGCCGCTACCCGCCGCAGCGCGTCCACAGCGGCCCGGTCGAACTGCGTTCCGGCGTTCTGCTGCAGTATGGCGACGGCCGCGGCGCGGCCGACGCCCTTCCGATACGGCCTGTCTGTCGTCAGCGCGTCAAGTGCATCGGCGACAAGGATGATCCGGGAGCCCACCGGGATCTGCTCTCCTATCAGCCCGTCGGGATACCCGGCTCCGTCCCATCGCTCGTGATGGTGGCGCACCATCTCTGCCGACTCGCCGAGGATGTCCAGGGGCTCGATGATGTTCGCGCTCACGGATGAATGATGCATCATGGTGACGTGCTCGTCGGGCGTGAGCTTCCCCGGCTTCCGGATGATGCGCCCACTGACACCGATCTTGCCGATGTCGTGCATGAGCGCACCAATCCGGATGCGCTCAACCTCGGCCTCCGGCAGATCCATCTCCCTCGCGATGCGGACCGCATACCGCGCCACGTTCTGGGAGTGGTTTGACGTGTATGGATCCTTCAGGTCAACGGCCTGCGCCATCATCTGCAGGCTGGTGAGAAGAACTCCGCCCTGGTCTCCCAGGAGCTTCCACGGATAGTAGGCCTCTATGAGAACGACCGAGGCGATGCCCATGACGACCAGGCCGAAGCTCGCCTGGATGTAGCTCAGGAAGATGGCCGCTACAGACAGCGACGCCACGTGCGTCCACCCATTCCGGATCAGGTGTCGAAGGACCGACCTGAACCGCATGCCTTCCCTGAGGTTGAGGTCGAGCGCTTGATGTGGGATCTGCACGCACCAGAAGGTGAACATGCTGCCGACACGAGCAGTTAGTTCGACCATCTCGAAGCTTCCCCATTGCTGCCCCAACCCCAATCCGAGGCCTGCGTACGCCAGGTACCCGGCCCAGAGGCCGATTGCCTCTCCCCCGGACTGAGACAGGGCGTCGCCCACCGGGAGCCGTCGCGCAGGAATCGTTACCAGGAGGATGGGCAGAAGTCCGGCAAGCATGAGAAGGGCCGGTCCACCTATCCAAAGTCCCACAAAGGCCGCGACCGGTCTCAGCGTGAACACGCCCTGCGGGCCGAGCCGCACTGCGAGCCACTCACCGACACCCGCCATAAGAACGAGAACGATCACGGGCAGGATGTTGTACCGGTGAACCGTTGAAAGACCGAGGCCCAGAGAGAAGGCCGCGATCAGCACCAGCAATGGCCTGAAACCCATCAGTCGGCCGATGGCCCTCATCTGGCCGGTATCTCCCCAAGCCGTGGCACTTCCTGCTTCGACTGGTCGCCAACTCCTATGTCGCTAACGGGGAAAAGGCCCCTCTCGACGAGCCTGCCGAAGGCGTCTGCAACCTCCGGGTCAAAGGCGCCCCCCTTCTCTCTCTCGACACTCAGCGCTATCGCGTCCAGGGAGGCATCTCCCGCAAACGGAAAGATCCCGGACGCCATGCTGTCCACCGCCTCTGCCAGGGCGATGATCCTGGCGCCCAGGGGAATCGCTTCGCCCTGCAGGCCCCTGGGGTATCCTGCGCCGTCGAACCTCTCGTGGTGGCACAGGATCATCGTGGCTATCTCCCTGCGGGGCAGCTCTCGCGCCAGCTCTGCGCCGATCAGCACGTGGTCCCGCAGGCCGTCGGCGTCCTCAGGGACCAGAACAGGCCGGTCCAGCAACTCGTCCTTGCCGATCATGCCCACGTCGTGCATGAGGGCCGCGAACTGGACCGACTCCACCGTGGCCTCGCTCAACCGCATCTCGCGCGCTATCGAAACGGCCAGTTCGGCCACCCGCCTGGCGTGGCCCCTGCTGAGAGGGAAGTTCACGTCCGTTGCCACAACCAGGCCGTCCACGATCTGCGCGTATAGATGGCGGCGCTTGATGTAGAGCCGAAGGGCCAGCCACTGAAGAGGCAGCAGCATCAGGTAGAGAAGAACAGCGGCGGGGTTTACATTGGCATAGAGAATCGCCAGGAGAATCGCAGTGGGAATGCTAAGAAGGTTCGGCCAGAAGAGATCGCGCGTGTTGCCAAACCACGTGCTGAGGAAAGGCGTCCCTCTCCACCTGCTCACGCCATATGCTACGAAGAAGTTGTTAGCAACTTGGCTTGCCAGTGGGGCGAACGCCAGCGCCGGCCAGGCCGACGTCAATTCAATCTCCGCGGGCACGCCGCCGAGAAGCGCAAAGACATATGATCCCGCGGCAACACTGAGCGCGATCTGGGAGCCGTTGAAGAGCGCGCGCCAGGGAACCCATCCCCTCGCCAAAGCGAAGGCTATGGTTCTTCCGGCTCCTACAACAAGAACCGCGGTCGGGGGGCTAAGCAGGTAGATCACGAGGTAGGAAAGGACCGTGCTGGGGGTGACGGAACCCCCACGAGGGTCCGGAATGCGGATTGAGTAGGTAACGATTGTCAGACCGAAAAACAGGAGCAGCCGCGGCCACTCGTGCCAGGGAATCGCGTCCGCAAGCAGGACCACCACTGCCGTGGCCGAGGCAACTACCATCGGCACGAAGAGCCGGACCTCTCGGGTTATCGTCTGCATGAAATCCGGGAAATGAAGAACCAGACCGACAGACTACAGTTCTCTCTCGCCGCCGAGCAATAGCCCTCGAGCAATCGCGTTGCCGATCGCACGAACGACCTTCACCTGGTCTCCTAAGAAGCACTGCTGCACCGCGCTCTGCTGCCTTCGGAGAATGACAGGTGGCCCTCTGCCTGCAGTCCGCAAGGCGTCCCTGAGGGCTTCGTATTCACTTTGCGACGTGGAGTGTCGCGCTTGCTATGCTGTCGGTCCGGTAAACGCTCTTATTCGCCTCCTTCCCTGGTTTTCCTTCTGCCCCGTCTAGGAAGCCGGCCCTGACCCCCGGCGCTCCCGCTCCTCCATCATTGGCTTCAGATGCTGTGCGGCGGCGCGCACCAGGCCGGCCCCACCGATGGCCCCGGCAACGGCGGCCGCGATCCCCAGCGCCTGGACGGGCATGGTGACCAGCAGCGCCACCCACCCCACGCCGACTATGAGCAGAGACGCGGCGTTCAGCCACCGCTGCTCCGCGACCACGAACTCGGAGTCGGTGTGGGCTTCGAGGTAGTGCACGACGAGTCCGGGGGGGGCCGGCGGTGCGGGCCGGCGGACGACGACGCCTTCCTCTGGAGGCGGCGCTGTCGGGGACCGATACCGCCACAGCTCCGGGAACTTGATGGTGGCCGCCAGGGTGCCTACAAAGGAGACACCGGCCATCATCAGGATCGCCGGCCTCACGCCGATCACATCCGCCAGCCACCCAAACCCCAGGAGGGCTATTACCCGTATGAGCGCCACCATGACCTGCCGCGTGGTGATCACGCGTCCGATCTTGTCTGGTGGCGTGTGCTCCATCAAGATGGTCGAGACGTTCACGAAGAGCAGCATGTTGGCGAAGCCGACCCAGAACCCGGTCACCACGAGCACCCCGTAGTTGGGGCTCAGTCCCATCACGCCTGCGGCCGCCGCCCACAGTAGATAAGCGAACACGATCGCGTGGCCTTTGGGAAACCGGCCGCCGTACCAGCCCAGCAGCAGTGACGATCCGATGAAGCCGACCCCCCAGATGCTTTGGAACCAGCCGAACTGGTCGTCGGTGATGCCGAGCACGCCCTTGGCCAGCGGTGTCTGAAGCGAATTCAATCCGGCGACCCAGAACCCGGCCAGGAGAAACCCCAGCAGGGCAACCTGCACCCGGTCTCCCCGGATGTACCTCAGGCCCTCCCGGATGGACCGCAGCGTTCCCGGGCGGGCTGCGGTCCGCGCATCGCTCGCACTCGGCTCCTGCCTCGGGAGTGACAGCCCCGAGACGAACAGGGCTGACACGAGGTAGCTGACCGCATCTATGTACATGGCCGAAGCGTACCCGAACTTTGCCACCACCAGCCCGGCCAGCGCAGGCCCGAATACCTCTGTGCTCGAGTCCATGGAGGCAAAGAAGGCGTTCGCCTGCAGCAACCGCGGCCTGGGCACGGACTGAGGGATCGCGGCGAACATCGCCGGCCTGAAGAACGCCGACGCCGATGAGATGAGAAACAGGTCAAGGTACACCCACGCGATTCCCTGCTGCATGAGCCACGGAATGGCGGCGACAAGGCCGGCGCGCACCAGATCGGCCGCGATCAGTATCCTGCGGCGGTCGAGACGATCAACCACCGTTCCGGCATAGAACCCGACCAGTGCCGGCGCGACCATCAGCGCGGTGATCGCGTAGGAGACAGAGAGAGCCGACCCTGTCTGCGCGTACACCCAGAGGGAAATGGCCACCCAGTGGAACCGGTCTCCCACCTGGGAGATGAGCTGACCGCTCCACAGCAGCCCGTAGTTACGGTGGCGCATGAGCGCCAGGAACCCGCCCCGGGACTCCTCGCTGCTAGGGGGTGTCGTGGCCCTGGACACAGGTCCGCCTCAGAGGTGGCGGACTGCCGGCCCAGCCCACCGGTGTATCGAATCGCGGGGCCGCCAAGGAATCGGCGCCCCGGACCCGAATTCTAGGACGACCATGCGAGAACACGCGGCCGTCCTCTTGATCTTGCTGCTCCTACTGGTCGCTCCCTCTTACACCGGGCACACCGAAGCGCAGCCGGCAGGCCTGACGCGGCCCGGCGTGGATGTTCTCCTGGACACGCCGGGGCTCCTGCAGGGACGCCGCATCGGGCTGGTAACGCACGCCGCCGGCCTGACAAGCAGCGGGGAGTCCACCTCGAACGCGCTCCTGCGGGACCCGCGGTTTACGGTCAGCGCCCTGTTCGCCCCGGAGCATGGGGTCTCCGGAACGATCCCGGCCGGCCACTCGGTTCCGGATCTTGCCGGCCGTGTGCCGGTCTACAGTCTCTACAACGCGACGCGCCGGCCCACGCCCGAGATGATGGCAGGCGTGGATACCTTCGTGATTGATCTTCAAGACGTCGGCGCGCGGGCCTACACCTACGCCTCCACGATGGCGTTAGTGTTGCAGGCGGCGCGTGAAGCGGGCAAACCCGTTGTGGTCCTCGACCGGCCCAACCCGCAGGGAGGCCTGCAACTCGATGGGCCGGTGCTGGAACCCGCCTACAGGTCGTTCATTGGCATGTATCCGATACCGCTGGTGCACGGCATGACGATGGGGGAGCTGGCCCAGCTCTTCAACTGGATGTTCGAGATCAACGCGCAGCTCACCGTGGTGCCGATGCAGGGCTGGTCGCGCCGCACGGTCTGGGGAGAGACCGGCCTGCCTTGGGTGCGGCCGTCGCCCAATATCCCGACGATGACAACCCCGTTCTACTACGCTGCCACGGGCGTTCTGGACGGAACGAACCTCTCCGCCGGCATCGGCACTCCACACCCGTTTGAGGTCGTGATCAGCCCCTGGCTGCACGCCGGGCGGCTGGCATCGCGGTTGAACGCCGTCGGACTGAGCGGCGTGGCGTTTGAGCCGTACGAGTTCGTGCGGGGAGAGAGTACGCTGCGCGGGGTCCGCCTAGTGCTGACCGATCCGCTCCGCTTCAAGCCGGCGACCACCGCGGTCCACATCCTCTACGAGATCAGGCGGCTCCACGGCCCGACACTGCAGTTCGTCCCGCGGGGCGGCAGGTACATGTTCGACTTCGTGTGGGGAACCAGCAGCGTGCGCAAGGCCATCCTGCGGGGCGCTCCGGCGACGGCGATCGCAGCGCGATGGGAGCCGCATTTGCGGCGGTTCCAGATGCTGCGGAGTCCGTACCTGATCTATCCGTAGTCGCCACGGACGTGTCCCCGCGGCCGGGGGAACCGATAATCAGGGGAGCAGGCCTGTAAGCCGGGTTCTGTGCGCCGGGGTACCTCGCGGTGCCTCGGCGCGGCTGTCATCTCTCTGGGATCACCGGTTGCCCGGGACCTCGAGCGGCCTACCCGGGGATCAGCGGGCCGCCTCATCTCCCCCTATCTGGCCTTGCTCCGGGTGGGGTTTGCCTGGCCGGCCTGTCACCAGGCCGCCGGCGGGCTCTTGCCCCGCCGTTTCACCCTTACCCGACGGACGTAGCCGTCAGGCGGTATGTTTCTGTGGCACTCTCCCTGGGGTCGCCCCCGCCGGGGATTACCCGGCACCCTGCCCTGCGGAGCCCGGACTTTCCTCGACGCTCACGCGCCGCGACCGCCCGGCCTGCTCCCGGCTTGATCGTAGCACCGGTCCTGGGAGGGGGTCAAACCGCTACTTGCTCAGCAACTCCCGAATGAACCGCATGAACTCAAGCGCATAGTCCGGCTCGCTTACGCCGAAGACGCGCTCGAAGGAGGCCCAGCGCCCTTCGGTGCGGGCAGAGAGGCAGTAGGCGTCCAGCGATTCGCGTCCGCCGCCTCGCTCGATGAGCCGCTCGACAGCCAGGAGCGATGCGCCGTAGGTCGCTGAGGGGCCCCTGGCCTGCGCCAGCCGCGCCCATTCCTTGCGATCCAGCTGGACAAGGGTGGGAAACAGCGTGCGGTCGAATGCGGCGCGCATGACCGCGATCCGCTCGGCGCGCTGCTGTGCGTACGGCCGCAGCCCTTCCAGATTGACTGCTCTCAGGCCGGCCCACTCTGCCCAGCCCTCCGTGACCCACGAAGGGACCACCGCGGGACACCACTTGACCGCTCCCTGAGCGACGTGCGCGAGCTCGTGTGTCACGTGGCGGAGGATGGTGGCGCGATCCGGTCCGGACCGTCCGAATCCGTCCAGGCGGGTGACCACGAAGTTGCCGGTCCGGTGCCTGATGACGCGCCCCGTGGCCCATAGCATGGGCTCCGCCTGCTCCCGCGTCAGACCAAGTTGCGCAACATACCACTCGAGGAGCGCGGGCTTGTCGGCGACGAGCACGTAGCGGACGGGAACGCCCGCCAGCCCCAGGCCCAGATGGCTGTCCATCAAAGGAAGCGCGGCCGCGACCGCTTCCCGAAACTGTAGGGCGATCGCCCTGTGGACACCCTGCCCTACGTCGAAGAAGACCTGCCCCTGGGCGAAGAGGGCCGGAGGGAGGGCCAGGGCCGCGCACAGCGCGAGGGCGGTGAGCGCCCAGGGCAGGCGCCGCGTCCGGCCAGAACCAACCGGGTCTGTCACGCGTCGGTCCCCAATAGCGCGGCGCGCTCAGGCGAGGGCAGCATGCACCAGCCGGCCGACCTCGGCAACCGCGGCTGCTCCGGCCTGGTCGTCCGCTAGATCGCGGGTGAAGGCGCAGACCAGCACCGGGCCGCGTGCCACGAACAGTATCCCGGCGTCGTTGCGAACCCCGGCGATCGAGCCGGTCTTGTGGGCGATCTCAGTACCCGGCGGCAGGTGCAGCGGCAGCCGGTCGCGTACCTGCTGGCGTCCCATGAAGTGCAGGGCCCGCTCCTTGACGCCGGCGGAGAGCGGCCCGTCGGACACCAGCATCTCGAGCAGCCGGACCATCTCGCGGGGCGTGGTGAGGTCGTTGTCGAAGTCGGAATAGGCGCGGCCGACAAACGACCGCTCGCGCGACTTTAGGATCTGCTCCACCTCGAGACGCGCCTCCGGCGTGAAGGGGCCTGCCGGGCGCCCTGCCAGCTCAAAGAGCAGCTCGCGGCAGCTCATGGGCACGCGCGTCACCGAGAATCCCCACGACGCCAGCCGCTGATTGATGGCCTCCTTGCCTACCAGATCTACCAGGATATCGGTGGCGGTGTTGTCGCTGATGATGACCATCAGCATCGCCAGGTCCGCAACGCTGAGCGCCGGGGAAGAAGTCAGTTCCTTCAGGACACCGGAGCCCGGGGATTTCATCTCCTCGGCAACGGTCACCGTATCGTCGAGGCGGAGGCGTCCCTCCTCTGCCTGCAGCAGCAGCTCGATCAGCACCGGGATCTTGAACACGCTGGCCGTTGGGAAGGGCCGGTCGGGCTCGAGGAAGATCTCCTGGCCGTCGCAGACCGTCTTGACGCCTACGCCGAGCACCCCGTCCAGCCGGCCCGAGAGGCGGGCGAGCTCCGAGCGCAGGCCTGCTGCAGCGTCCGGGGCACAGGGCAGAAATCCCTGCGGCGTAAGGCCGTCGAGAGCGCGATTGGCCAGGGCATCGGCCGCGGTGTTCCGGCCGCGGGGGATGTGCGTGACGTGCCACTTTCGGAAGCCGGCAAGCGCGCTGAGCGCAGCCCTGTGCAGGGGCGCCAGATTGGCACTCCTCACCTTGTAGGTGCCGGCGACCTGCCGGACCAGCAGGTCGCTGTCCGCCAATATCTCGACCTCGTCCGCCCCTCGCGCGCGGGCTTCCTGGAGAGCACGGAGCAGCGCTTCGTATTCTGCCACGTTGTTCGTGGCCTTCCCCAGGGCCTCGGCAACCTCGGCAACCACCCGGCCCCGGCTGTCCTGCACCACTATACCGATGGCCGAGGGACCGGGATTACCTCGCGAGGCGCCATCAATGAACAGCCGGAGCTTCTTCATGTCCGAACCACGAGCAGCCGTCCACAGCCGTCGCAGGCCGCGAGGGCATCGGGATCCCCGGCGATCCGCTGCAGCCGCCCCTCCGGAATAGCAACGTGGCAGCCGTCACAGATCCCGCGGGTGACCGCCACTACTGCCAGGCCCGCCTTGTGCTCCCTCAACCGCTCGTATCTCCTCAGTAGGAATTCGTCAATCTGAGCCGCGAGCGCCGACCGCCTGGCCACGAGATCCGCAATCTCGCCGTCGGCCGCTGCCGTCGCCGCGATGAAAGCGGCCTCTTGCTGGGCCAGCGCGGCCTGATTTGCCACCAGGGTGGCCTCGGCCCTGCGCGCCGCGGGCTCGGCCTGCTCGACCTGCTCCATTACCGACAGCGTCTCGTCCTCGATGCCGGCCTTCAGACGGTCCAGCGCGCCTATCTCTTCCTGAATCGCGGCCAGCTCCTTCGGATTGCCAATGCGACCGCTGTAGAGTTCGGCGTCGAACTTGCCGCGCTTCGCCAGCAGGGACCGCAGTTCGAGGTCCAGTGCGCGCAGCCGTGCATGGCAGGCGGCCAGCCGGCTCTCCAGGTCAACCAGTTCCTGGGCCGCCGCGGCAACCGTTGCCCGCTGCGCGGTGCCGTCATCAAGGCCTGCCCTAAGGGCAGTGGTTCGGACGATGGCCGTATCGAGCTGTTGGAGGTCATAGAGCTGGTATACGGCCACACAACACCCCTGCGGAGTCTGGCGAGGAGCGCCCTATCGCGCCGTTGTCGCCGCCGCTGCCAGATGACAGCAACGGCCGTGTCGCTATCTCTTTCTTGCCTGCGCGGCCTTGGGACGTGCCTTCGGCTTGGATTGCTGGCCCCTCCTCTCCTTGCTGACGATCTTGACGGGCTTGGAAGGGGTCTTCACCCTGAGGGTCTTCGGCTTCTCCTCCACGGCCCTGGCTGGCGCCACCGGGAGCGCGGGCTGCGGTGCGCGGCCCGTCGCAGGAACCGGTAGTCCTGCTCGGGAAGGCGGGGCAGGGCGGGGAGGCGGGGCCGGCCTGGCTGGGACCGGCGGCCGCGGCTTAGCCAGGAGCAGGGACCGGGGGACGCCGCCCAACTCGGGCGAAGCAGGCGGGACGTTGAGCCGCTTCCGCTTGGCCTCCCACCACTTCATGTATTCGCGCCCCAGACGCTCGAAATAGTCGAAGGTGTCCGGCCAGTCTAGATCCTTGCGCATGCCCTGAATTACCGGCTCAACCTTCGCCCAGGGGATGGGGAACAACTCGAAGACCGCCTCGCGGTCCACCACGCCGGCCTCCACCAGGAACCCGACGTTGTCGCAGAATACGGCCATCCTGAGCAGGTTGTTGAAGCGGATGCTGCCCGGTGGGCACTCAATGATGAACTGATCGAAGTCCCTGAAGTCGAACTGGAACACCACGTACTGCATGGCCTCGAGGTTCTGCGGGGTGTCGGCCATCTGCATCAGCCGCTGAATCGCTTCGAGCTGAGCGGGCGTCTGTTTCTTCACCAGGGTTCACCTCGGCTTGGTCGGCACCGTCCGGCGGGACCCCCTTTCTGGGATCCCTTCGACCGTGCCATGGTGCTTGTTGAGGGAAATTCGCCCTGCGACCGGGTTTCCCCTGCGAACTGGGGCCCTAAGGCCCATCCGATCCAGAAAAGTGAGGGATATTTGACTTCATAGGCCGTCTGGGATGCGCATGCCAGCAGCTTATCCACAGGATATCCGGCATGATATACTGGCGCAGCGGGCGAGTAGCTCAGCGGAAGAGCGCCTCTCTTACACAGAGGAGGTCGGGGGTTCGAGACCCTCCTCGCCCACCACGATCGTCGCCTGATCCCTGCAGGCCCCTGCAACATGCCCCGCGAATCCAGACACAGACCGACCGCTGCGGCCCTGGCGGCGCGCGATTCAGCCCGCAGATGCGCTGGTTGGAGGGCTCCCATTGCCGCAGATACGAGGTGTCCGATGAAGCGCTGGAAGGTCGTTGTCGGCATCGTTCTGGTGATCTCAGTCCTGGTGGGCTACTCCATGTGGTCACGATCAGGCGGACCGGCCCAGGTGGAGGTGGCCAGGGTCATCCGAGGCCCCATGACCGCGTCGTTCACTGCCGACGGCGTCGTCAAGGGAAAGACCGTGAACATTGCGCCCAAGATCGCGGCCCGGGTCGAGGCGATTCCTGTCAGGGAGGGCCAGCCGGTCAAGTCCGGGGGGATACTCCTGGAGCTCGACGACCGTGACCTGCGCGCCGGTCTCAGCGAAGCCGCATCCGCGCTGCGCGCCGCGCGAACAGGAGTGAAGCAGGCAGAAGCCGCGGTGGCGCTCACCCGACAGCAGATCGAGGCCCGGGAGGCGCAGGCAGAGGCCCTGCTGAGAGCGGCTCAGGCTCAGCTCCAGCAGGTGCTCTCCGGGGCCCGGCCCCAGGAGGTGGCCCAGGCCCAACAGCAGGTGGAGCAGGCGCGGGCAAACCTCACGGCCGCGGAAGGGGCACTCAGGCGCGCCCGCGATCTGCACGCCCGGGGAGCGATCTCCCGGGCGGATCTCGACGAGGCGGAGGCGCGCCATGAGGTGGCGCGTGCGCAGTTCCGCGCGGCCGGTGAGGCGCTTGACATGATCAAGGCAGGAGCGCGGCTCGAGGAGCAGGCCGCGGCCAGAGCCCAGGTGGAGGCGGCCAGGGCAGGGGCTGAAGCGGCAAGAAGCGCCCGCGGCGAGGTTCTCCTGCGGGAGGCCGATGCCGAGATGGCCCGTGCCAGGGTGGCGCAGGCAGAAGCCGCGGTGGAAGCCGCCACCGCCCTGCTGGCCTCGGCCACCCTGCGGGCACCGTTTGGCGGCGTTGTCAGCCGCGTTGCCGTGGAGGTCGGGGAACTGGTCTCACCGGGCCTTCCGGTCGTTACGCTGTTCGATCCGGCCGATCTTTGGGTCACGTCAGACGTGGCCGACGAAGACGCTGCCAAGGCCCAGAGATCCAAGGAAGTCACGATCACGGCACCGGCCTATCCGGGCCGCCGGTTCCGCGGGCGCATCGAGGAGCTCGCCCCGCAGGCGGAGCTGAAGCAGGATGCGGCACTGCGCACTCGGATCGTGAGGATCAAGGTCAAGCTCCTGGAGGGCTCGGACGTGCTCAGGCCCGGGCTGGAGGTGGACGTGGAAGGAGAGGGCACGATCGCGACCGCGGCGCTCTCGGTGCCCGCCGATGCGCTGCTCTTTCGCGAGAACCGCAACATGGTCTTCCTGGTGGAAGACGGCACCGCGCGCCTGCGCGAGGTCAAGATAGGGTACACGACCCACGACGCCGCGGAGATACTGGAGGGGTTGAAAGAAGGAGATCACGTCGTCGTCAAGGGCAAGGACGGCCTGCAAGATGGCCGGCGCGTTCGGGTCACGCGGAGCGGGGGCTCCTGACATGCCGCTGGGTAACACGCCGCTGGGTAACGTGGCGCAGGGTGACGCGCTCCTGGTCAGGCTGGAACGGGTCTCCAAAGTCTACCGGATGGGCGAGGTCGAGGTCCACGCCCTCCGCGAGGTTGACCTTGATGTCCACCAGGGAGAGCTTGTGGTCATACTGGGCCCGAGCGGATCAGGCAAGACGACCGTCCTGAATCTCGTGGGAGGCATTGACGTCCCCACCTCCGGCCGCGTCCTGGTTGGGGGCACGGATATCACGCGGTTCGGCGACTCCGAGCTCACGGCGTACAGGAGGGACCGCATCGGCTTCGTGTTCCAGTTCTTCAACCTCATCCCCACGCTCACCGCACGAGAGAACGTGGAACTCGCCGCCGAGCTCGTCCGCAATCCCAGGGACACCGATGAGGTCCTCGACGCCGTAGGCCTGGGCGAGCGTGCAGCCCACTTCCCCGGGGAGCTGAGCGGCGGAGAGCAGCAGAGGGTCGCGATTGCCAGGGCCCTCGTGAAGAACCCCCCGATTCTTCTCTGCGACGAGCCCACCGGAGAACTCGACCACGAGACAGGCCGCAGGATCCTCCAGGTGATCGGCGAGATAAACCGCTCCGAGGGCCGCACCGTGCTGCTGGTCACGCACAACTCGGCGATCGCGTCAATGGCCGATCAGGTGATCCGCCTGCGCAGCGGCGCCGTGGACTCGCGACAGGAGAACCCTGCGCCGATGGATCCAATGGAACTGAAGTGGTGAGATGTCGCTGCTCGCGCTGAAGCTGGTCAGAGACCTTTGGCAGTCGCGCTGGCAGTACCTTGCCGTGGGCTTCACGGTGATGCTGGGCGTCACCTTCTACGGCGCCGCGTACATGTCGTACGGGAACCTGGACGCTTCGTACCGGTATTCCTACGATCGTCTGCAGTTCGAGGATTTCGGGATATCGTTTCACGCCGCACCGGAGCGGGTCACGGACCGGGTGCGGCGGATCCCTGGCGTCAAGGCGGTCGAGGGACGGCTCGTCGAGGACGTCGTGATCAAGATCCCCGGGCGGTCCACGAAGAAGCTGATAGGAAGGCTCATCTCCGTCCCGGCCGATCGCCGGCCGTCCGTCAACAACCTGTTCATCGCCCGGGGACGGTATCTCTCCACCCGGACCGCGCGCGAGATAGTACTGGAGAGCAGCTTCGCGAAGCACCACAAGCTCCGCCCCGGAGACACTATTGAGATCGAGCGCGCAGGGGCCCGGGTGAGGTTCCTGATCGCCGGGATAGCCATGAGCCCGGAGTACCTGTATGTCGTCCGCAGCAAGCAGGACCTCATGCCCTTCCCCGAGTCCTTCGGGGTGATGTTCGTGTCCGGCGATGTCCTCGGGCCGCTCGTGGGCAAGCCGGGGCTGGTGAATCACATCGTGGCCACCATTGCTGATCCTCAGCGCGGGCCTGCGATCATGCGGGAAGCGAAGAGGCTGCTCGACGTCTACGGGGCCGAGGAACCGGTGCCCCGAGAAGACCAGCCCAGCCACCAGCTCCTTGAACAGGACCTGCAGGGGTTCCAGGCCTACTCCGTCCTGTTCCCGTCCCTCTTCCTCAGCGTCGCCGGTCTCACGGTCTACACGCTGCTGACGCGCATGGTCCACATGCAGCGACCCGTTATAGGGATGCTGATGGCGATAGGCTTCTCGCGGCAGAGGGTCGTCCTGCACTACCTGTCTGCCTCGCTGCTCATCGGCGCGCTGGGAAGCCTGCTGGGCAGCGCATTGGGGTTCTGGCTCTCAGGGTGGGCCACCCGCGGTTACGCCTCGTTCCTGTCCCTCCCCTACGTCCTGCTCGTGCCCCGCTGGGGTGCGCTGCTCTTCGGGTTCCTCATAGGAACCGGGGTCTGCCTGGCGGCCGGCGTCCTGCCCGCCCGCGCGGCCGCGCGGATCAGTCCGGCCGAGGCCCTCCGAGCCGCGGTGCCCGCCACAGGACGCGTCGTCCCGCTCGACAGGGTAATACCGGGGCTGGGGACGATGGCACTGGCCTGGCGCATCCCGCTGCGCAACGTCTTCCGCCACCCACGGCGGACCGTATCCACGGTCTTTGGCGTCGCGGCGGGGATATCGCTGATCATGGTCTCCCAGGGGTTGCTGGATTCATCTGAAGAGGCAATGAACCGCTGGATCCACGACACCCTCTACGACGACATCCGGGTCGAGTTCGCGCTCTACCAGGACCGGGGTGTGGTCAACACCGTGCGGAGCTGGCCTGGGGTCATCTGGGCCGAGGGCGCGCTCGAGATGCCCGTGGAGTTCAGGAAGGGAGACCGCACCTACTCCGCGCTGCTCGTGGGCCTCGAAAACGGAAGCCGGCTCTACCGTCTGCGATCTGAGAGCGGGGAGAAGATGCTCCCGGACGATGCCGGTTTCTTGTTTGGCCAGGTGCTCCGGTCGAAACTGGGGGTCGAGCAGGGTGATACGATTCTCGTCTCTCTGCCGCGCACGCGCGCGGAGCAGGAGCCGGTGCAGCGCACGGCAAGGGTGGCCGGGTTCGTGTGGGAGTCGATCGGGACGGTGGCCTACCTGCCCCTGGACCGAACAAGGCAGCTGTTCCGGGAAGACCTTTCGCTCCCGCCCGGCGCCATCACGGGCGTGCGCGTGAAGGTTGATCCGCTCTACCTAGCGGAGGTGAAAGAACGCCTGCTGAACCTGCCCGGCGCCGCCGCAGTGAACGTCCTCGCCGACCTGCGCAAGATGCTGGACAGCATGATGGCCCTGGCGCGAAACATCTTCGCGATCATGCTCCTGTTCGGAATGGCCCTGGCCTTCTCGATGGTCTTCAACATGATAACCATCAACGTGTTGGAACGGAGCAGCGAGGTGGCCACGATGCGCACGCTGGGCATCGGCCGCTGGAAGATCCTGGGGATGATTACGCTGGAGAACATGCTCACGGCGGCGATGGGGGTGTGCCTGGGACTGCCCGGTGGCAGGATGCTTGTGGACGCCTTCATCAAAGCGGGGTCAACAGAGAAGCAGATGGAGCTCTTTTCGTTCCAGGCGGTGGTGTTTCCCCGGACCTACGTGATGGCCGCGGTTGCGATTGTCATCGTGGTGCTGATAAGCCAGTTGCCGGCCATCTCATACGTCAACCGGCTCAATCTGGCCCGTGCCACGAAGGAACGCGTGACGTAGTCTCCCCGGACGCTTGATGTGGTCGCCCGGAGTGGGCCTACCCTACCCGGCCTCCCGCGACTCGACGGAACCGGCGCGCGTGATCTGCGCGCCCAACAACGCGAGCTTGCGCTCTAGCCCCTCGTAGCCGCGGTCCAGGTTCTCGACCCGGCTGATCTCGGTTACTCCCTCGGCGGCCAAGGCCGCGATCAACACGGCCGCGCCCCCCCGGATATCCGGCGCCTCGACCGGCGCGCCGGTGAGCCGCTCGACCCCGGTGATGTGAACGCTGTCGCCCTCCGCCTTGATGTTCGCGCCCATCCGGCGCAGTTCGTCGGTGTAGGCGAACCGCGCCTCGAACACGGTCTCGCGAATGGTGGACGCGCCTCGGGCCATGGTCAGGAGCGCCGCCATCTGAGGGTGAAGGTCGGTGGCGAATCCAGGATACGGGGCGGTGTCCACGTCTACCGCACGCAGGTCGTCGCCGGCGCGCGCCCGCACGCCGTCGGTGTTGCGGATGATCTCTATCCCGGCCTCCTCCATCTTGGCCAACAGGGCGGTTATGTGCTCGGGGATCATGCCTTCTACGAGCACATCTCCGCCGGTGGCGGCACCGGCCATCAGGTAGGTCCCGGCCTCAAGGCGGTCCGGGATGATCGCATACGAGTTGCCGTGCAGCTCCCCTATCCCCTCGATGGTGATGGCATCCGTGCCGGCTCCCTTGATTCTCGCACCCATGAGATTCAGGAAGACCGCGGTGTCCACCACCTCCGGCTCCCGCGCGGCGTTCTGGAGAACGGTGGCGCCCCGTGCCGTGCTGGCAGCCATCATCAGATTTATGGTCGTACCGACGCTGCTGCGGGGCACGTAGAAGGTGTTGCCCTTCAGCCGCCGCGCCGAGGCCTTCATGTACCCGTGCTCTGTCACGACGCGGGCGCCCAGCGCGGTGAAGCCCCGCAGGTGGAAGTCCACGGGCCGGGCGCCGATCGAGCAGCCGCCAGGCAGCGGGACCTGGGCCCGGCCCATCCGCCCGAGCAGGACCCCGGCGGTGTAGAACGAGGCCCGCATGCTCCGGCAAAGGTCGTAGGGTGCCACGTGGCCGTTCAGCCCGCGCGCGTCAATCGTGAGGCGCCCGCTCTCCAGCGATGCGCGGGCGCCCAGTGCCTCCAGTATGTTGAGCAGAGTCATGACGTCCCGGCAGTGCGGCACGTTCTCCAGGGTCGAGACGTCGGGCGCGAGAGCCGAAGCGGCTATGATGGCCAGCGAGCTGTTCTTCCCCCCGGCCACCCTCACGGCGCCGCGCAACCGGCGGCCGCCGTTGACAATCAACTCCACTGACATGATCCTCCTGCGAGATTCGCGCGTACGATGCTATGACGTTGCCGTGCGCAGCTTGGCTCCCACGTAGGCCTTGACCAGTTCCTCGAGAAGCAGTATCCGGTCCACCTGGCGAATGGCCTTCCGCGCGTCGCCGTGGCTGGTGATGTAGGTCGGATCTCCCGACAGGAGGTACCCAACGATCTGGTCCACGGGATCGTAGCCCCGCTCCTCAAGCGCGCGGTATACGAACCTCAGGATCGCCTCCACGTCCTGCGCCGTGAGGTCGCCGAAATGAAAGACGCCGGTGCTCTCGCGCTCTTCCAAGGACTTCACCCCTACGGCCAGGCGTGCTGTGGTGGGCCCGCCTGGCTTCGATCCAGGAACCGGCGCCTTATGAGGGCGCTGCTCTGCCACTTGAGCTACGGGCCCGCCCGACGATTATAGCACAGGCCCTGCCCCGCTCAGCGCGGGGCCGTGCTCCGGTCCATAGACAACGCGCAGGAGGTAGAGACCGCAGGGCGGCAGCGGGGGGCCGGCGTGCCGGTTGTCCCCGGACCGCAGGATACCGGCGATCGCCTCGGGCGGCCGCGCGCCGCGCCCCACCGTCACCAGCGACCCCACGATCAGCCGCACCATCTGCCTCAGGAACCGGTCGGCGGCCACCGTCACCGTGACCAGGTCCCCGCGGCGCTCCACGCGCACGGCGTACACGGTGCAGGCCGCAGACGCCGTGGCCGTTCCCACGACGCGGAACGCGGTGAAGTCATGCCTGCCGGTCAGCGCCGCGGCGCCGGAGCGCATCGCCTCGAGGTCCAGGGGCACGGCGATGTGGTGTGTGTATCGACGCAGCAGCGCCGAGGGCCTGGTACGGGCCAGGAGCGCGTAGCGGTAGATGCGCAGGCGCGCGTCATGGCGCGCGTGAAAGGTCGGCGCCACTTCCAGCACGTCGCGGATCACGATGTCGTCGGGCAGCAGCGCGTTCAGGCCCGTCCGGATGCGCTCCACCGGCAGGGCGCTGCGGGTAGAGAGGTGCGCCACCTGCCCAAGCGCGTGGACCCCTGCGTCGGTGCGGCCGGAGCCGACCACCCTGCAGGGCTCATCCAGGATCGAGCCGGCCACGGCCTCGATCGCGCCCTGGATCGTGGGGGTGGAGCCCTGGCGCTGCCAGCCCGCGTATCGCGTGCCGTCGTACTCGATCAGCAACGCGAGGGTTCGCACGTGAGATTACCGCAAGCTCACCAGAGCGGCCGAGACGGCGATCACGAACGCGCCGGCCACCAGATCCGCGATTCGCCAGCGCAGCTCCTTCATCCGCGTGCGCCCATCTCCCCCCCGGTAGCAGCGCGCCTCCATCGCCAGCGCCAGCTCTTCGGAGCGGCGGAAGGCGCTTATCAACAGCGGCACGAGCACCGGCACGAAGGCGCGGGCCCGTCGGAGTATGGAGCCCTGACCGAACTCCGCGCCCCGCGCCATCTGGGCCTTCATGATCTTCTCGGTCTCCTCCAGCAGGGTCGGGATGAAGCGGAGCGCGATGGACATCATCATGGCCAGCTCGTGCGCGGGTACCCCTACGCGACGAAACGGGCGCAGCAGCCACTCCAGGCCGTCGGTCAACTCCACGGGCGAGGTAACGAACGTCAGCAGCGTGGCCGCGGTCACCAGCAGGATGAACCGGGACCCCACGAAGAGGGCGCGCCTGAATCCCTCCTCGGTCGCAACCAGGGGGCCGGCCTGGAACAGGGTGCGCCCCCCGTCTCCGCCAAAGAAGGTGTTGAGGAAGACCGTCAGCAGCAGCAGCACGGCGATTGGCCGCAGACCCCGCAGCGCGTACCCGAGCGGGATCTGGCCCAGCACAAGCAGCGCGATCAGCCCCGCGGCCAGCAGCCCCAGCCCCGCGAAGGAGGGGATGAGGAACAGGGTGACCATCAGCGCCGTCGTCGCCAGGATCTTCGTGCGTGGATCCAGGCGGTGCAGCGGCGATGATCGCGGGAGGTACTGCCCGACCGTGATGTACCTAGTGAGCTCCACGGCCCATCTCCTGCACCGCGGCCAGTATGGCATGCCGCGCCTCTGAGATCGTCATCGCATCAGCAACCGGCATCCCGCGATCGCGCAGCAGCCGTATCAGGCGCGCGGCCTGCGGCAGCGCAAGTCCGATGCGCCGGAGATCGTCTTCGTGGGCGAAGACCTCGTGCGGAGAACCGTCCAGCATCACCCGGCCGGCGTCCATCACGACGATGCGGCCGGCCAGCAGGGCGGCCTCATCCATGCTGTGCGTAACCAGCACCAGCGTCAGGCCCTTCCGGTGAAGCGCGGCTATGCGCTCGAGCAGCTCTTCTTTGCCCCGCGGGTCCAGCCCTGCGGTGGGCTCGTCCAGGACCAGGGCCCCGGGGCGCATCGCCAGGACGCCCGCAAGTGCGACGCGCCGCATCTCACCGCCCGAGAGCGTAAAGGGAGAGCGGTCGCCAAACCGGCTCGGATCGAGCCCAACCGCCCGAAGGGCCTCCTCCACCCTCGATGCAATCGTCTCGGCGGGCAGCCCCAGGTTCTTGGGTCCAAAGGCGACATCCTTGCGCACGGTCTCCTCGAAGAGTTGATACTCGGGGAACTGAAAGACCAGCCCTATCCGCTGCCGGGCCCGGCGCCGGTCGGCGCGCGGCGCCCACAGATCTTCCCCGGCGACCCTGATCTCACCGGCAGTCGGACGCAGGAGTCCGTTGAAGTGCTGTACCAGCGTGGACTTGCCGGAACCGGTCGGGCCGATGATTGCCACGATCTCGCCGGGACGGATCTCAAGCGTAACCCCGTCCAGGGCCATGGCTTCCATCGGCGTCCCCCGCAGGTACGTGTGGCAGAGCCCGCGGCAGGCGATCAGTGGATCAGACATCGCCCTGGGTCCGGGGGGCAGCGGCAGCCGCCACCGCTTCCGCGAGGGCTTCCACCGTGTGAACTCTCTCTGGGAGTCGGAGGCCGTCTTCTCGGAGCCAGCGCGCGAGCTTCACCATGGGCGGGGCGCCCAGCCGGCCGCCTGGGATCTCCTCGGCGCGCGCCATGACCCTCTCCGCGGGACCGTCAAGCACGATGCGGCCGCGGTCCATCGCGATGATGCGCTCCGCGTCGGAGAGGTCTTCCATGGCGTGGGAGATCAGCATGATGGTTACCCCGTCGCGCCGGTTGAGGACGGAGAGGGTCTCCAGTACCTCGGCTCGGCCAGCGGGGTCAAGCATCGTGGTCGCCTCGTCCAGCACCAGGCATGCCGGCCGCATGGCCAGGATGCCCGCGATCGCCACGCGCTGCTTCTGCCCGCCGGAGAGGAGGTGCGGGGCTCGGCGGCGGAACGCGGTCATGCCCACCGCCGCGAGGGCTTCGCCCACGCGCTCCCTGATCACCGCCGGTGGCAGGCCGAGGTTCTCGGGGCCGAAGGCCACATCTTCTTCTACGACCGTGGCCACGAGCTGGTTGTCGGGATTCTGAAAGATCATGCCCACACGGCGGCGGATCTCCCAGACGGCCATGCGGTCGCGGGTGTCTAGGCCTCCCACGCGTACGCGTCCTGACGTGGGCAGGAGAAGCGCGTTGAGGTGCTTGGCCAGCGTGGACTTGCCGGAGCCGTTGCCGCCGACGATTCCCAGGTACTCGCCGGGCTCGACCGAGAACGACAGGCCGTCGAGCGCCACGACGGCCTGAGGGGTACCAGGATGGTAAACGTATCGGAGGTCGGCTACTTCAATGAGGGGCTCGCGCACGCGGCGAACCGCCTTACTTGACCAGTTCGACCAGCGCCATCTCCGCGCCGTCACCCCGGCGGGTGCGCGTCTTGATGACGCGGGTGTACCCGCCGCGACCGGCCTGCAGCTTGGGCACCACGTCCCCGAAGAGCCGGTTCAGCACGGTTCGATCGGTAAGGAAGCGGCGAACCTGCCTCCGCGCGTGCATGTCGTTGCCCAGCGCCGTTGAGATCAGCGTGTCGGCGATCTTCTTGGTCTCCTTGGCCTTGGCGCCGGTCGTCTCGATGCGCCCGTGCATGATCAGCGCGCCGACCAGATCCCGGAACAGCGCCCGGCGCTCGCCCGTGTCACGGCCCAGCTTGCGGCCCTTAGCTCCCATGCCCATGGTATCGCTCCCTACGCCTACGACGGCTCCGGCTGCCGCAGACTCCATCCGTGAAGGGCCAGCTTCTCCCTCACCTCGTCCAGCGACTTCCGGCCGAAGTTCTTGACCGCGACGACCTCGTCCTCGGTCTTCCGGATCAGGTCACCCACGGTGTGAATACCAGCGCGCTTCAGGCAGTTGTACGGCCGCACCGACAGGTCGAGCTCCTCAATCGGCATCGTCGCGGCACGGGCATGATCCGGATCCTCTGTCCCACCGAAGGGAACCCCGGGGCCCGCCTCATCCGCAATCCCCGCGAACAGGCGGAAGTGATCTATCAGGAGGCGCGAGGCCTCCTGCAGGGCCTCCTCGGGCCGGATGGACCCGTCGGTCCAGACCTCCAGCACCAGCCGATCCAGATCGATCGCGTGGCCTACCCGCGTGTCCTCCACGGTGAAGTTTACTTTCTGCAGCGGCGAGAAGATCGAGTCCACCGGGATCACGCCGATGACGTGCTCGCTGCGGCGGTGGCGCTCGGCCGGGACGTAGCCCTTTCCGCGCTCAACGACGATCTCCATCGCCAGGTGCGCGTCCTTTCGGTCCAGGGTGGCCAGGTGCAGACCGCGGTTGATGATCTCCACCTCCGGGTCTTCCTGGATGTCCGCCGCGGTGACTTCCCTCTTGCCCCGGACATCGAGGCGCAGCAGCTTGGGCTTGTCCGTGTAGAGCCGGAGCGTGAGCTCCTTCAGGTTGAGCACGATCTGGGTAACGTCCTCCACGACCCCCGTGATCGTCGAGAACTCGTGAAGCACGCCGTCTATCTTGACCGATGTCACCGCCGCGCCCGTGATCGCGGAGAGCAGCACGCGGCGCAGCGCGTTGCCAAGCGTTACGCCAAACCCGTGGTCGAGCGGCTCCAAGACGAACTTGCCGTACGTATCGGAGAGCTCGGCCTGCTCCACTTTGGGGGTTGGAGCCTCCCACACTATGCCCACAGCCATGGTCAACCTACCTCCTGCGTCCCTGCAAGCACCCCTGCAAGCGCTCCCGGGGACTCATCACCGGGAATAGTACTCGACGATCAACTGCTCCTGAACAGGCACATCTATCTCCTCGCGCGCGGGAAGCGCCAGCACGCGGGCCTCCAGGCGGGAGGGGTCGAACTCCAGCCAGGACGGGGGTTTGCGCCCAGGCAGGGCGGCCAGCTCCTTGACCCTCGGGGGCAGGTCGGCCGGATCGGCCGCCGCCACCCTCTGTCCGGGCCGGACCTGATATGATGGTGCCTTTACGCGCCCGCCGTTGACGGCCAGGTGCCCGTGCGCCACGAGCTGGCGGGCCTCCTTGCGGGACGCGGCCAGGCCGAGACGGTAGACCACGTTGTCCAGCCGGGTCTCCAGCATCTGCAGCAACCGGGTGCCGGTGACTCCCTTGGACTTGGAAGCACGCTGGAAATACGTCTTGAACTGCGCCTCGTAGACCCCGTAGATGCGGCGAAGCTTCTGCTTCTCGCGCAACCGGACCCCAAACTCGCTGAGCTTGCGTCTGGAGACGCCGTGCATCCCGGGAGGCGCCGGCCTCTTGTGCACCGGGCACTTCTCGGTAAAGCACTTGTCACCCTTGAGATAGAGCTTCATGCCCTCTCGCCGGCAGAGCCGGCAGACCGATTCCGTGTAGCGTCCCATCCGCTCCCCCTACACTCGCCGCCGCTTCGGCGGGCGGCACCCGTTGTGCGGCACCGGCGTCACGTCCTTGATCAGGTTGACTTCCAGCCCGGCGGATTGCAGCGACCGGATGGCCGCCTCGCGCCCCGCTCCCGGACCTCGCACGAAGACCTCCACCACCCGCAGGCCGTGTTCCATCGCCTTGCGCGCCGCGGTCTCCGCCGCCACGCTGGCGGCGAAGGGCGTGCCCTTTCGAGAACCCTTGAAACCGGAAGTTCCCGCGCTCGACCAGGCAACTACGTTGCCGCGCGGGTCGCTGATGGTCACGATCGTGTTGTTGAAGCTCGACCGGATGTGGGCGATCCCCACGGGCACGTGCTTGCGCTCGCGCTTCCGGCCCCTCGCCTTGTTTGCCATCTCGATCTCCCTCGCGCCTACTTGGTTGCCGGTGCCGATGTGGCCGCGGCCTTGCGGCGGACCCCCACGGTCCTCTTGGGTCCTTTCCGGGTGCGTGCGTTCGTGCGCGTGCGCTGGCCGCGGGTCGGCAGGCTCTTCTTGTGCCGCAGCCCCCTGTAGGAACCAATCTCCACGAGCCGTCGGATGTCCATGGCGACGTCGCGGCGCAGGTCGCTCTCCACCTTGTAGTTGCGCTCGATGAAATCGCGCAACCGTGTTGCCTCGTCCTCGGCCAGCGCCCGCACCCGCGTGTCCGGGTTCACCCCGGTCGCCCGGCAGATCGCCCGGGCGCGGCTCGGCCCGATGCCGAATATGTACGGGAGCGCCGCCTCAATGCGCTTGTCTCGCGGCAAATCCACTCCGGCGATCCGTGCCATCCTCGGCCTCCTATCCCTGCTTCTGCTTGTGCTTCGGGTTCTCGCAGATGACGAGCACCCGACGCCCACGCTTGATTATCTTGCACTTCTCGCACATCGTGCGAACCGACGCCCGAACCTTCATGCTTGCCCGCTCCCTCTGCCAGGATCCCTAGCGGTACCGGTAGGTGATCCTGCCGCGCGTAGGATCGTACGGCGACAGTTCCACCTTCACGCGGTCACCGGGGAGGATCCGGATGAAGTGGATGCGCATCTTGCCCGAGATGTGGGCCAGCACCTTGTGCCCGCTGGCCAGGGTTACGCGGAACATCGCGTTCGGAAGCACTTCCGCGACCGTCCCTTCGACCTCGATGGCATCCTTCTTTGTCATCAGCCCTCCGTGGATCCGGTCAGTACCGCCCGAAGATCCTCGTCGGTCACGGCCCGCCCCTCGCGCAGCCGCTCCGCGACTGGACCCGCGGGACCGTGCACGGCCAGGTGCTTCACGTTCTTGCGCTTTGGGCGGCCGGCGCTCCGGCGCCGACCGTCGGCCACGAGCACCATGTCATCCCCTGCCGCGCCAACAACCACATAGCGATCACCCGCATCACGGCCCGCCCGCGAGGTAACCACCATGCCGACCATCTCTTCCAGGAACCTCTCCCCCACTTGATCCACAAAATACTAGTATAGAGCCCCTATTTCTTCCAGTCCAGTCAAGATCATCGGGCCGTCAGGCGTTACGGCCACGGTGTGCTCCTCGTGCGCCGACCGCGTGCGGTCGAGGGTGCGCACCGTCCACCCGTCGGCCTCAAGTGTCACGCCTGGCGCTCCGGCGTTGACCATCGGTTCTATCGCCAGCGTCACGCCGGGCCGGAGGGCGATGCCCGTCCGGGGCCGGCCCACGTTGGGCACCTGCGGGTCCTCGTGCAGCGCCCGGCCGATCCCGTGTCCGGCGTAGTCCCGGACCACGGAGAATCCCGCGGCCTCCACCACCGACTGCACGGCCCACCCGATGTCCCCCAGGAAACCGCCCGGCCTGGCCGCGGCCACACCGGCTTCGAGCGCCCTGCCGGTGACCGCCAGCAGCCGCCGAACCTCGGGCTTCACCTCGCCCACGGGCACGGTCAGCGCCACATCCGCGTGGAAGCCCTCCAAGAACACCCCGAGGTCAACTGAGACGATCGAACCTTCCACCAAAACTCGGGGGCCCGGGATGCCGTGCACAACCTCGTCGTCCACCGATGTGCAGATGCTCGCCGGGTATCCCCTGTAGTCCTTGAACGACGGGACTCCGCCGCCGTCGCGAATGTACGCCTCGGCCGTGCGATCAAGCTCTCCCGTGGTGACACCCGGCGCCACCGCCCGCGCCACCTCACGGATCGCGCGCGCGGCCAGACGTCCTGCGCGCCGCATGCACGCGATCTCGTCCGCGGCCTTGATCACGGCCGTGCAGACCGGCTTCACCCGCGCACCCGCGGGGCCGCGGCTGCCAGCAGGGCCTGGTAGATCTCCTCTATCTCGCCCTCGGCGCTGATCGCCACGAAGACGCCCCTTGCCTGGTAGAAGGCGACCAGCGGTTCGGACTGCTCACGGTACACCTGCATCCTGCGCCGTATCGTCTCCGGACGGTCGTCGTCACGCTGGTAGAGCGGGCTCGCGTCAACGTCGCAGACCCCTGGGGTGACCGGGGGATTCGAGTCCAGATGGTAGATGTGGCCGGACGCCCGACAGATCCTCCGGCCGCTCATGCGGCGGATAACCGTGTCCTCGGCCACCTCGAACGCGATGACCCGGTCGAGCCGGCGGCCCATGCCGGCCAGCACGGCATCCAGGGCCTCGGCCTGAGGGATTGTCCGCGGGAAGCCGTCCAGGACAAATCCCGCCGCCGTGTCCGGGCACTGGAGCCGTTCCGCCACTGCCTCGATCATCACCGCGTCTGGAACGAGGTCACCCCGGCTCATGTAGCGGTCGGCCGCCTCGCCAAACGGGGTCTTGCTTGCCCTCGCCGCTCGAAGTATGTCGCCCGTTGCGATCTGCGGGATCTCCATCCGCTGCTCGATCAGGCGCGCCTGCGTGCCCTTGCCGGCGCCGGGCGGGCCGAGGAAGATCAGGTTCATCACGCCCGGCCGCTCACTTCATGAACCCCTCGTAGTGGCGCATCAGCACGTAGGCCTCGAGCTGCTTCATCGTCTCGAGCGCCACGCCGACAACGATGAGCAGCGAGGTTCCGGCGAGATACAGGGTGAGCGCGCCGGCGCCCCGCGCCATGTATACAGGGGCGATGGCAATTGTGGCCAGCGACAGCGCTCCCACGAACGTCAGCCGCTCGGTAACGCGTCCAAGGTAGTCGCTCGTCGGCTTTCCCGGCCGGAGGCCGGGGATGAAGCCGCCGTACTTCTTGATGTTGTTGGAAACATCGTTTGGATCAAACGATACCGCGGTGTAGAAGTACGTGAATATGATGATGAGCACGAAGTAGAGCAGGTCGCCCATGGGCTGACCAGGAAGGATCCGCTGCCCCAGCCGCTGCAACCACTCCCAGCGTGAGAACTGCGCGATCGTCCCCGGGAACTGCAGCACCGAGACCGCGAAGATGATGGGGATGACGCCTGCCTGGATGAGGCGCATGGGCAGGTGCGTGGACTGTCCACCGTAGACCCGCCGCCCCACGACGCGTTTGGCATACTGGACCGGGATCTTGCGCACCGCCTGGGTTATGAAGACCACCGCGACAATGCTGGCCAGGATGATCGTGAAGTCCAAGAGAACCTTCCAGATCGCCACCTCGCCCGCACGCACCAGCGTAAGCGTCTGGGCGCTCTGCGCGGGCAGCCGCGCAACGATGCCGCCAAAGATTATCAGCGACACGCCGTTGCCCACCCCGTACTCGGTCATGATCTCACCCATCCAGGTGAGCAGCATGGTCCCGGCGGTAAGGGTGATGATGATCGTGGCCATAATCAGCGGCCGGGGATCCAGGACGGCCCCCTGGCTCCGGATGAGATAGACCTGCCCGACGCCCTGCAACACCGCCAGGACCACGGTCAGGTACCGCGTGTACATCCCTATCTGGCGCCGGCCGGCCTCGCCCTCCTCCGTGGCCATCTCCTTGAGACGCGGGAAGACCACCTGCAGCAGGCTGAAGATGATGGAGGCGGTGATGTACGGAAAGACGCCCAGCGCGAAGATGGCGAAGTTGGAGAGCGCCCCGCCGACGAACAGGTCCAGGAAGCTGAACAGGCTGCCCTTCTGCTTGAACAGGTTTTCGATGGCGGCGACGTTCACGCCGGGCACCGGCAGATGGGCCCCAAGCCGGTAGAGGGCCAGCATGACCGCCGTGAAGAGCAGCCGACGCCGCAGATCAGGGATCCGCAGCGGGTTGGACATCGAGCGGACCTGGATCACCGGCCGATCACCTCGGCGCGGCCGCCCGCGGCCTCAATCGCCCGGCGTGCGCCCGCCGTGAAGGCCTGCGCCCGTACGGTCAGCGGATGTCCCAGCCGGCCTGTGGCCAGGACCTTGACGCGCCCGGCGCCCACAATCCCGGCACGTCGCAGCAGGACCGGCGTGACCTCGCTCCCCGCCGGGAACCGGTTGAGGTCGCGCAGCCGGACCTCCTGCATCGCTGGCCTGGGCCCGCCGCCGGTCATGTTGCTGCCGGCACCACGCACGCCGCGACGGAACGGCAGACGCTTGATCAGCGGCGTCTGTCCGCCCTCGAACCCGGGGCGCGGCCCTGAGCCCGAGCGGGCCTTCTGCCCCTTGCGGCCCTTGCCAGAGTACACCCCACGACCGGAGCCCAATCCCCGGCCCACCCGACGGCGGCGCCTGTGCGCGCCGCGCGGTGGCTTCAACCCTCCCAGCATCGGCTTCGTACCCCCTTGCGGTTCCTGCCCGGCGGCCCGGCCATCCACACGTGCCACCCTAGGCCCTCCGGGCCGCAGACTCGAGCGACCGGCCGCGCAGGCGCGCCGTCTCATCCGAGAGACGCAGCGCGTCCAGTCCGGCCAGCGTCGCGCGGGCCACGTTGACGGAGTTGGTGGAGCCCAGTGCCTTGGTCAGGATGTCCTTGATCCCCGCGGCTTCCAGCACAGCCCGCACCGCCCCCCCGGCTATGACCCCGGTACCCCGCGAGGCCGGCCGCAGAAGAACCCGCGACGCTCCGTAGGCACCCACGATCTCGTGTGGAATCGTGGTGCCGTCCCGGCGGATCTTCATCAGCCCCTTCTTGGCGTCCTCGACCGCCTTGCGGATCGCGTCGGGAACCTCGGAGGCCTTTCCCAGGCCCACCCCGACGTGCCCGTCCTCGTCACCCACGACCACAAGAGCGCTGAACTTGAATCGCTTCGCGCCCTTCGTCACCTTGGCGACGCGGTTGATGAAGACCGCCTTCTCAACGGTCAGGTTGACGGACGATGGATCTATGCGCTGCGGCACGTTACGCCTCCAGAGACATTAGAACTGCAGCCCGGCCGACCGCGCCGCCTCTGCCAGCGCCCGGATGCGACCATGGTATAGGTACCCGCTGCGGTCGAAGACCACCGCGGCAATGCCTTTGGCCAGCGCGCGCCGGGCCAGCACCTCGCCCACCACCGCGCTGGCTTCCGTCTTCTTCTTTGCGGCGACCTGCGGACGTACCTCGGGATCCAGTGTCGAAGCCGACACCAGCGTCCTGCCGGTCCGGTCGTCAATCACCTGCGCGTAGATCTGCTTCAGGCTGCGAAAGACCGAAAGACGCGGGCGGGTGGCTACGCCGGTCAACCGCCGCCGGGAGCGCATGTGCCGCCGGCGTCGAAGGGCGTTGCGATCGGGTAGAGTGTACATGGCGCTCTCTCTGACCTCCCTACGCCTTCCCGGCCGTGCGCCCGGCCTTACCGGCCTTCAGGCGCAACCGTTCTCCGGCGTACCGGATTCCTTTGCCCTTGTAGGGATCTGGGCGCCGGACCGCCCGCAGGGTGGCCGCGAACTGCCCCACCGCTTCCTTGTCGTTGCCGGTCACCGAGATCCGGTTGGGTTGCGGGATCACCAGCTCCACTCCATCGGGCGGGGTCAACTCAACCGGGTGGGAATACCCCACCTGCAAGACCAGCCCACGCCCCTGCTTGGTTGCCCTGTACCCGACGCCGTGGATCTCCAGGTCAATCTTGAAACCCTCCACAACGCCCTTCACCATGTTGGCGATCAGCGCGCGGGTAAGTCCATGCAACGCGCAGTGGAACTTCTGCTCGGTCGGCCGGGTGACCGTCACGGCACCGCCCTCGACCGAAACCCGCATGTCGGGGTGAACCTGGCGGACCAGGTGCCCCTTGGGGCCCCGCACCTCGACGCTGCGGCCGCTCACCGTAACGCTCACGCCCGCGGGCAGGGTGACGGGCATGCGCCCGATGCGTGACATGGCTACTCCCTCCCCGCCCTGTTACTACCAGACATAGCAGATGACCTCCCCGCCCACGCCGCTCTGGCGGGCTTCCTTGTCGGTCATGATCCCGCGGGACGTAGAAAGGATCGCCACGCCCAGCCCTCCCCTCACACGGGGAACGGCCAGCCGCTTCGCGTAGAACCGCAGTCCCGGCCGGCTTACGCGCCGGACACCGGTCAGAACCTGTTGGCGCTTGGGACCATAGCGCAGGAGCAGCCGCAACTGGTTTTGCGGCTGGCGCTCGACGACCTGGTAGTCGGCGATGAAACCCTCCGCCTTCAGAATCCTGGCGATCTCCAGCTTCACCCGGCTTGTCGGAACGAGGACATTGTCGTGCCTGGCGGCGTTCGCATTCCGCAGCCGGGTCAGCATGTCCGCTATCGAATCCGTGACCACTCCACCCACGGTGATACCCTCCTTACCAGCTTGCCTTCACCATCCCAGGGACCTCGCCCCGGTACGCCAGCTGCCGCAAACACAGCCGGCATACCCCCAGGCGGCGGTAGACGGCGCGTGGCCGACCGCACCGGCGGCACCGGCTGTACTTGCGCACGGCGAACTTCGGCGTGCGCTTCCATTTCTCGAGCATCGACTTCTTCGCCACCCGCGGACTCCCCCTCCGGATCTATGCGCCCGATACAGTCTGTGCGGCCTCCCTGAGGGGGAGGCCCAGATGACGTAGCAGCTCTCGCGCCTGCTCGTCCGAACGCGCGGTGGTTACCACCGTCACATCCATCCCGCGAATCTTGTCAACCTTGTCGTACTCGATCTCGGGAAAGATCAACTGCTCCCGGAGACCCAGGTTCAGGTTGCCGCGGCCGTCGAACGCACGCTCGGAGACGCCCTTGAAGTCCTTGATCCGCGGCAGCGCGATGTTCAGGAGTTTGTCCAGGAAGTAGTACATCCGGTCGCCGCGCAGCGTCACCTTCACGCCTATGGGCATGCCCTGGCGCAGCTTGAACGCCGCGATGGACCTGCGGGCCTTCGTGACCACGGGCCGCTGGCCGGCGATCGCCACCAGTTCCTCGACAACCTTGTCGATCAGCCGCGGGTCGGCCACCGCGCCGCCCACGCGCACGTTGATGACTACCTTCTCGAGCCGTGGGACCTCCATGCGGTTGCGATACTGGAACCGCTCGAGCATCTTGGGCACGACATCCTTCTGGTATCGTTCTTTCAGCCTGGTGGCCATCTATCTCCTCGCTCCTGCCCGCAGCCTACTTGTCCATCTGCTCCTTGCACCGCTTGCAGTACCTGACCTTCGTCCCGTCCCCAAGGTACCGGTGTCCCGCCCGTGAGGCCTCCCCGCACCTGGAGCAAACGATCATCAGCCGCGCCACCGGAATCGGCGCCTCCTTGGGCACTATTCCGCCCTGGGGCGTCTTGCGGCTAGGCTTCACGTGTCGCTTCACGATGTTGACGCCCTCGACGATAGCCCGCGCGTCACGGGGCGCGACCCGGAGCACCTTGCCCCGCTTTCCGCTGAACTTGCCGCCGGTAACCTCCACCATGTCGCCCTTGCGAAGGTGAAGCCGCGCATGCACGGTTGCTGTCGCCATCGTCCCTGCCTCCGTCCAAATCCTCTACTACAGCACTTCAGGCGCGAGCGAGATGATCTTCATGAACTGCTTCTCGCGGAGTTCGCGGGCAACAGGCCCGAAGATGCGGGTGCCCCGGGGATTGGCGGCATCTGACAACAGCACCGCCGCGTTGTCGTCAAACCGTATGCAGGACCCGTCGTGACGCCGCAACTCTTTCCGCGTGCGCACGACGACCGCCCGGACGACCTCCCCCTTCTTGACGGGGCTGTTGGGGATGGCCTGCTTCACCGAGGCCACGATGATGTCCCCCACGCTGGCGTATCGCCGGTGGGATCCTCCCAAGACCCGGATGCAAAGCAACTGCCGCGCGCCGGTGTTGTCCGCCACCTTCAATCGGCTCTCTTGTTGAATCATCGCTCCACCTCAGTCCCGCCCGCGCGGCTACCGCGCCCGCTCGAGGATCTCAGCAACCCGCCACCGCTTGTCGCGGGACAAAGGACGCGTCTCCACTATCCGGACGCGGTCACCCACCTGGACCGCGCCCTGCTCGTCGTGGGCCTTGAGCGTCTTGGACCGCCGGACAATCTTCTTGTAGAGCGGGTGGCGTGTCACGGTCTCGATCTTCACCACCACGGTCTTGGCCATCTTGTCGCTGGTCACAACACCCACCTGGCTCTTGCGCCTCGCCCGCTCCACCATGCTCAGCCCTCCAACCCTACTTCTGGCCCGCGGCCATGCGGCCGGCCAGCACCGTCTTCATGCGCGCGATGTCGCGCCGCAGATCGCGGATCCGCGCCGTCTTGCGCTGCTGGGACACCTTGATCCGCAGCGACCACAACTCGCGCTCGGCCTCGTCTAGCTTCTTCTCGATCTCCGCCGGGACCATCTCCCGCAGCACGCTCGCCTTCATCTTCAGGCCACCACCCGGGAAATGAACTGGGTCTTGATCGGCAGCTTGTGCGATGCCAGGGACATCGCCTCGCGGGCCTGGGGCTCGGCCACGCCGGCCAGCTCGAACAGGATACGACCCGGCCTGACAACGGCGACCCAGAACTCGGGGTTCCCCTTACCGCTGCCCATGCGCGTCTCGGCCGGCTTCTTCGTGACCGGCTTGTCGGGAAAGACCCTGATCCACAGCTTTCCCCCGCGCTTGATGAACCGGGTAATCGTGCGCCGGGCCGCTTCGAGCTGAGCGCTGGAGACCCAACCGGGGTCGAGCGCCTGAAGACCGAATTCGCCGAACGCCACGGAGGTGCCGGCGCGAACCTTGCCGGCCATGCTCCCCCGGTGCGCCTTCCGGAACTTAGTCCGCTTGGGCATCAACATTGGTGCCCTGCCTCCTTACGCTAGCCGGCGCCGTCCGGCTAGGAATCACAACGGGCCCAGTGCCTGCTGCCGGCTCATGGCGCGGCGGCCGGCGATGCTCGGGCTCGTGCCGGCGGCCCTCGGGAAGGATGTCTCCCCGGTAGATCCAGACCTTGACCCCGATGCGGCCGTACGTGGTGAGCGCCTCGGCCACCCCGAAGTCAATGTCGGCCCGCAGCGTGTGCAGGGGCACGCGCCCCTCCCGATACCACTCGTAGCGCGCGATCTCGGACCCACCGAGCCGCCCGCTGCACGCGATGCGGATGCCCTTGGCCCCCGCCCGGAGACTGCGCTGGACCGCCTGCTTCATGGCGCGCCGGTAGGCAATCCGACGCTCCAGCTGCTGCGCCACGTTCTCCGCGACGAGCTGTGCCTCGATCTCCGGCCGGCGCACCTCGTTCACGCTCAGCATGATCTGCCTGCCGGTCAGGGCATCCAGCTCCTTCTTGAGGGCATCAATCCCGGTGCCGCCGCGCCCGATGATAATGCCGGGCCGCGCGGAGTGTATGACGACTCGGACGCGGTTCGCGGCCCTCTCGATCTCGACGCGCGAGATCCCGGCCCGGTGGAGCTTCTTCTTGATCATCTGCCGGATCTTCTGATCTTCCTCGATCAGGTCCGACATGTTCCGGGCGTACCATCGAGACTCCCAGTCCCGAATGATCCCGACCCGCAGTCCGATTGGGTTGACCTTTTGCCCCACCTCGCACCTCCGGAACTACGCTACCCGGCCTACCGGCCCGCGCGCTCGCCCACCACGACGGTAATGTGGCTGCTGCGCTTGGTGATGATGTCTGCCCGCCCGCGCGCCCGCGGCGTCACCCGCTTGGTCACAGGCGCTCTGTCGGCATAGGTCCGCACAACGATCAGGTCATCCGCATCCATCTCGTGGTTGCTCTCGGCGTTGGCTACCGCCGACTTCAGGACCTTGGCCACCGCCTTGGAGGTCAGGTCGGGTGCGGCCCGCAGCCGGGCCTCGGCCTCTCGGACCGGGAGCCCGCGCAGGACCGCCATCGCCCGCCTTGCTTTCAGGGGCGATATGCTGACGTACTTGGCGATCGCCTTGACTTCCATGCTGTTCCTCCCGTCGTCCTCCGCGGCCTACTTCGGCGTCGTTGCGCGCTCGGTGTGGGCGCCGTGCCCCTTGAAGGTGCGCGTCGGCGCGAACTCGCCGAGCTTGTGCCCCACCATCTGCTCGGTAACGTACACGGGAACGTGCTTCCGGCCGTCGTACACGGCGATCGTGTGCCCGATGAAATCGGGTAGCACGGTCGACCGTCGCGACCAGGTCTTGATGACCCGCCGCTCACGGGATCGGTTCAGGCCCTTGATCTTCTCGACCAGGTGCTCGTCCGCAAACGGCCCCTTCTTCTTCGATCGTCCCATGGCTCGTGCCCGACCTCCCTCGCCCTACTTGCGCCGTTTCACGATCAACGCGTCGGAGCGCTTGGCCTTGCGCGTCTTGTACCCAAGCGTGGGCTTACCCCACGGGGTGACCGGTCCCGCCATCCCGATCGGGGACCGCCCTTCCCCGCCCCCGTGCGGATGGCTGGACGGATCCATGGCCACGCCGCGGACGGAGGGCCGGCGACCCAGCCACCGGGATCTCCCGGCCTTGCCGAGCTTGGTGGCCTCGTGCTCCACGTTGCCGACCTGGCCGATGGTGGCACTACAGTCCAGCGGCACCAGCCTGACCTCGCCCGAAGGCAACCGGACGTGCGCCACCCCGCCTTCCTTTGCCATGACCTGCGCGCCCGCGCCGGCGGCCCGCACCATCTGCCCGCCCCGTGAAGGCATCAACTCAATGTTGTGAACCACGGTGCCCACCGGAATCGCCCGCAGCGGCAACGCGTTGCCGGGGCGGATGTCGGCCTGCATGCCGGAGGACACCGTGTCCCCGACGCGCAGGCCTACCGGTGCTAAGATGTAGCGCTTCTCGCCATCGGCATAGTGCAACAGCGCGAGGCGCGCCGACCGGTTGGGATCGTACTCCACCGCCGCCACGCGGGCGGGGACTCCGTCCTTGTCGCGCTTGAAGTCAATGACCCTGTAACGCCGCTTGTGGCCCCCGCCCTGATGGCGCACCGTTACCTTGCCCTGCCCGTTGCGGCCCGCGCGCGGGCGCACCGGCTCCAGCAGCGACCGTTCCGGTCTCGTCTTCGTGATTTCCTCGAAGCTCGAGACGGTCGCAAACCGCCGCCCCGGCGTCGTTGGTTTGAACTTCTTGATACCCATCGTGGCCTCCCAGCCGTCGGCCTACGTCATGCTCTCAAGGTCTATCTTGCTGCCAGGGGCCAGCGTTACCACGGCCTTGCGCATGCCGGGTGAGACGAACTCGTACCGGCCCCTCCGGCGCGTGCGCCCTGGGATGTTGATCACGTTGACCTGACGCACGCGCACCGAGAAGATCGCTTCCACCGCCTGCTTCACGGCGATCTTGTTCGCGCCGCGCGCGATCTCGAACGTGTACTTTCCGCCCTCGTTGCCGCGCAGGCTCTTCTCGGTCAGAATCGGGCGGCGGATGATCTCGCGCGGGTTCACGATCCCCATGCCTCCTGCAACACGGCCAGAGCCGATTGTGTGATTACCAGGGGGCGCGGCGCCAACAGGTGGCGGACCGCAAGGCGCCGGGCAGAGAGCACGCGGGCGCCCCGCAGGTTGGCCGCGGCCCGCGCCACGTCCTTCTCGGCGTCGGCCACAACGATAACCGCCGGGGGACGCACCCCCACCGTCTCCAGCAGCGCCGCCAGGAGTTTCGTCTTGGGCTCGCCGCTGGTCAGACGTTCCAGGATCACGATGCGGCCCGCCTGGGCCTGGGCAGACAGCGCCGATCGCAGGGCCAAGCCCCGCTCCTGCCTGGACAGCTTCTGCGCGTAGTCGCGGGGCTGCGGGCCAAAGGTGATCCCCCCGCCCGTCCAGATGGGCGAGCGCCGGCTTCCGGCGCGCGCCCGCCCTGTGCCCTTCTGGCGCCAGGGCTTGCGGCCTCCTCCCCTGACGTCACCCCTGGTGCGGGTCGCGTGCGTACCCGCACGGGCGTTGGCAAGTTCGGCGAGGACCGCGCGGTGTAGCAGGGCCCGGTTTGGCCGCAGGCCGAAGAGCGCCGCGGGCAGCTCGATCTCACCGGCGGGCGCGCCGGTCGGGTCAAAGGTGGTGGCCTTGGGCATCATGGTCGTCATGCGCTCCTCACCATCAGCAGCGCCCCACGCACGCCCGGCGTGGCGCCGCGCAGCAGCAACAGGTTGTTCTTTGGGTCCACGCGGACCACGCGGAGCCTCCGCACGGTCACCCGCTTGTTACCGTGACGTCCGGCCATCCGCTTGCCGGGGAACACCCGGGCGATGTCCGACGACCCGATGGAGCCTATCGCGCGGTGCATCAGGGAAACGCCATGCGAGTCCCGCTGGCCGCCGAAGCCGTGCCGCTTCATCGCGCCGGCGAAACCGCGCCCTATGCTCGTACCGGTCACGTTCACGATCTGCCCGGGGGAGAATCCCTCGACGGTGATGACCTGGCCCGGAGCCGCCCCCCCCTCCGGCAGGGGCAGTTCCCGAATCACCCGATGGGTCGCCATCTTCCGCTTGGCGAACACTCCCTTCATCGGGCGGTTCACCTTCCGGTCGGGCACGGGCTCAAAGGCCACCCGCATCGCGGCGTAGCCGTCGCGCTCGGGCGTGCGGGCGTCCACGACGACGCACGGGCCTGCCTCGATGACCGTTACGGCGATGCTGGCCCCTTCGTCGTCGAAGATGCGGGTCATGCCGAGCTTCCGTCCGAGGATGGCAGTCATCTCTTGCAACTCCTACAACTTGATCTCGATGTCAACGCCCGCGGGTAGGTCGAGGTGCATGAGCTCATCAACCGTCTTCTGCGTGGGATCCAGGATATCGATCAGGCGCCGATGGGTTCGGATCTCGAAGTGCTCCATCGAGTCCTTATCGATATGCGGGGAACGGATGACACAGAAGGTGTTGCGGTTGGTCGGCAACGGGACCGGGCCGCTGACGCGTGCCCCGGACTTGCGGACAACGCTGACGATCTTCTCAGCCGACTGGTCGAGAACCTTGTGGTCGAAGGCCCTGAGCTTTATCCGGATCTTCTGCGCCACCGCCATGCCTCTACTCCTCCACCTTCACAACGACGCCGGCGCCGACCGTCCGTCCGCCTTCCCGGATCGCAAACCGCAGGCCCTCCTCCAGCGCCACCGGGGTGATCAGCTTCACCCCCATCGTGATGTTGTCGCCCGGCATCACCATCTCTACCCCTTCGGGCAGCACTATGTCCCCGGTCACGTCCGTCGTCCGAAAGTAGAACTGCGGCCGGTATCCCGTGAAGAACGGCGTGTGCCGTCCCCCCTCCTCCTTGGCCAGTACGTATACCTCCGCCTGAAAGTCCGTGTGCGGCTTGATTGACCCGGGCTTCGCCAGCACCATCCCGCGCTCTACCTCGTCCTTCTCTACCCCTCGCAGCAATACGCCCACGTTGTCCCCGGCCAGCGTCTCCTCCAGCGACTTCCGGAACATCTCCAACCCAGTCACCACCGTCCGCCGCGCCTCGGGCCGCAACCCTACTATCTCCACTTCCTCCCCTACGCTCAGCTTCCCACGCTCCACTCGCCCCGTCGCTACCGTCCCCCGCCCAGTGATCGTGAATATGTCCTCTACCGCCATCAGGAACGGCTTCTCTACCTCCCGCTGCGGCGTAGGAATGTACCGGTCCACCGCGTCCATCAACGCCCAGATCCCGTCTACCCACTCGTTCTCCCCACGCTGCGTCTTCGGGTTCATCTGCAGCGCCTCCAGCGCACGCAGCGCCGACCCCCGGATCACCGGCAGCTCCTCACCCGGAAACTGGTAGGCGCTCAGCAGTTCCCTCACCTCTACCTCCACCAGCTCCAGCAACTCAGGATCGTCTACCATGTCTACCTTGTTCAAGAACACCACCACGTACGGTACGTTCACCTGCCGCGCCAGCAAGATGTGCTCCCGCGTCTGCGGCATCGGCCCGTCCGCCGCCGATACCACCAGGATCGCTCCGTCCATCTGCGCTGCCCCAGTGATCATGTTCTTGATGTAGTCAGCGTGACCAGGACAGTCTACGTGCGCGTAGTGCCTCGCCCCTGTCTCGTACTCTACGTGGCTGATCGCTATCGTGATCCCACGCTCCTTCTCCTCCGGAGCGTTGTCAATCTCGTAAAACCCCATCGCCTTCGTCTTCCCCACCACCGCCAGCGCGTGCGTCACCGCCGCCGTCAGCGTAGTCTTCCCATGGTCTACGTGACCTATCGTCCCTATGTTTACGTGCGGCTTCGTCCGCTCAAACTTCTGCTTGGCCATCGTCGGTGACTCCCTTCGTCCGCTCTCTCCCAGATCTGCCCGAAGGCCTACGCGCTTGTGCCCACGCCTGAACGGGCGCGGACGGCCTCGGCAACGCTTCCGGGGACCTCCTCGTAGTGCGAGGGTTCCATCGAGTACGTGGCGCGTCCCTGGCTGGCAGAACGCAGCGTCGTCGCGTACCCAAACATCTCCGCCAGCGGGACAATCGCCCGGACGACCCGCAGCGGCCCTTGGGCCTCCATGCCCTCTATGCGCCCGCGCCGGGAGTTGAGGTCTCCGATGACGTCACCCGTGTACACCTCGGGCGTCACGACCTCGATCCGCATCATGGGCTCCAGGAGCACCGGCTTGGCCCGCAGCGCCGCCTCCTTGAATGCCAGCGAACCGGCGATCTTGAACGCCATCTCGCTGGAGTCCACCTCGTGGAACGAGCCATCCACCAGGGTGGCCCGGAAGTCAATGACCGGGTAGCCGGCCAGCACGCCGCCCTCGGCGGCTTCACGGATCCCGACCCCCACCGGGCGTATGAACTCCCGGGGAATGTCGCCGCCGGTGATCTTGTCGACGAACTCAAAGCCGCCACCGCGTCCCAGCGGCTCCAACTCCACGACCGCGTGGCCGTACTGCCCGCGGCCGCCGGTCTGCCGTACGTACCGGCCCTCGCCCGCCGCCGCCTGCCGTATGGTCTCCTTGTACGCGACCTGCGGCCTGCCCACGTTGGCTCCCACCTTGAACTCGCGCAGCAGGCGATCCACGATGATTTCCAGGTGCAGCTCGCCCATGCCGGAGATGACGGTCTGGCCGGTCTCGGAGTCAAAGCGCACCCGGAAGGTCGGATCCTCCTCTGCCAGGCGTGCCAGCGACGCCGTGAGCTTCTCCTCATCGGCCCTTGTCTTGGGTTCCACCGCCACAGAAATGACCGGGTCTGGAAAGTGCATGGACTCCAGCACCAGCGGCGCGTCTTCATCGCACAGCGTGTCGCCCGTAGCGGTAATCCGCAGGCCCACCGCCGCGACCACGTTGCCCGCCGACACCTCGGGGATGTCCTCACGATGGTTCGCGTGCATCTGCAGGATGCGGGAGATCCGTTCTTTCTGGGCCTTGTTCGAGTTGAGCACGTACGATCCGGCGCGGAGCGTTCCCGAGTACACACGGAAGTATGTAAGCTTGCCCACATATGGATCGGAGATGATCTTGAACGCCAGCGCCGCCAGGGGCCCGGAGGGATCGGCCGACCGCTGGACCGCCTGCCCTGTCTTCTTGTCCACTCCCGCCACGGGGGGCATGTCCAGGGGGGACGGCAGGTAGTCAATCACGGAGTCCAGCAGCGGCTGCACTCCCTTGTTTCGGAACGAACTGCCGCACAACACGGGTATGATGCGTCCCGCGATCGTGCCCCGCCGGAGGGCGGCGCGCAACTCTTCCTCGCCGATCGGCGCTCCCTCGAGGTACTTCGCGGCGATGGCATCGTCCAGGTCGGCCGCGGTCTCGATCAGCCTCTCGTGGAACTGCTCGGCCATCTCGCGCTGTCCCTCGGGTGTGTCGGTCTCGTCTGATCGCGTGCCCAGGTCGTCCAGGTAGATCGTGGACTTCATGCGGATGAGGTCAACCACGCCCTGGAAGCCGTCCTCGGCGCCGATCGGGAGTTGCACGGGTACCGGCACAGCCCCCAACCGCTCGCGAATCATCTCGACCGTTCGGAGGAAGTCGGCCCCGGTTCGGTCCATCTTGTTGATGTAGATGATCCGGGGTACCCTGTAGCGTTCGGCCTGGCGCCAGACGGTCTCCGACTGTGGTTGCACACCCTCCACCGCGGAAAGCAGCACGACGGCGCCGTCCAGCACGCGCATCGAGCGCTCGACCTCCATGGTGAAGTCCACGTGGCCGGGAGTGTCAATGATGTTGATCCGGTGATCCCGCCACTCGCAGGTTGTGGCCGCGGAGGTAATGGTAATCCCGCGCTCCCGCTCCTGGATCATCCAATCCATGGTCGCGGAGCCCTCGTCCACCTCGCCCAGACGGTGCACCCGGCCCGTGTAGAACAGGATGCGCTCGGTGGTTGTGGTTTTCCCGGCGTCAATGTGGGCGACGATGCCGATGTTCCTAATTGTTGCGAGCGCGGCCATGTCCACCGTACCCACTCCCGCCCGCGGCGAAACCGCAGTTACCATCGATAGTGTGCGAAGGCCTTGTTGGCCTCTGCCATCCTGTGTGTGTCTTCCCGCTTCTTCACCGATGCGCCCTGTCCAGCCGCCGCGTCGAGGATCTCGGCCGCCAACCGATCGGAGATGGTCCGGCGGTCCTTGCGAGCGCGCGAATACCCCACCAGCCAGCGAAGCCCCAGCGAGAATCGGCGCTCGGTCCGCACCTCAATGGGCACCTGGTAGGTCGCGCCGCCGACGCGGCGGGGACGGACCTCGAGCACCGGCATCACGTTGCCCAGGGCCTTGTCGAACACCTTCACCGGATCCTGCCCGCTCTTCTCCTGGACGATCTCGAATGCGCGATACACGGCGCGCGCGGCCAGGCCTTTCTTGCCCCGCGTCATCACCTTGTTGATCAGCCGATGTACGGCCACATTCTCGAAGACCGGATCCGGACCGATCTCGGGCCGCGCGACGCTTCCCTTTCTAGGCATCCCAGTTCCCCCCGGTCTACTTCTTGGGCCGCTTGGCCCCGTACTTAGAGCGGCTGCGCATGCGATTCGCAACCCCCGCCGAGTCCAGCGAACCCCTGACGATGTGGTACCGGATGCCAGGGAGGTCCTTGACGCGGCCGCCGCGGATCAGCACCACCGAGTGCTCTTGCAGGTTGTGACCGATCCCCGGGATGTAGGCGGTCACCTCCATGCCGTTGGTCAGCCGGATGCGGGCGATCTTGCGCAGGGCCGAATTCGGCTTCTTGGGCGTCGTCGTCTTGACCTGGATACAGACACCGCGCTTCTGCGGGCACTCGCCCAGTGCTGGCGACTTGCTCTTCTCCCGAGCCTGGTGGCGCCCAACCCGGATTAGCTGACTCACGGTCGGCATGCATTTCCTCCTTGACCCGCATCACACAGCATACCCCCGCGACCTCCGGAGGGAAGCCCGTGCGCGGGGCGCGATGCCTCGACCGTTACCCGCGCGGGCGGGGGCGGCCGGGTTATCGCAGTGCTAGTCTGTCTTCAGTTGACGCTGCGCCATACGAGATACGCCATCGTTGGAGCCTCGCCCAACCGCACGAGGCCGGCAGTACCCTGCGGCGCAACCAGAGGGCTCTGGAGGATCGAGGGAGCGCAACGACCAGACGAGCCCCGATTCACTCCGGCCGGAACCACACCGGCCGGATCGTACCCGGCACTACGAAGGATCCGGGCTGACAATCAGAACCGCCGCGGCAGTGGCGCCCACGGCAATCCCGCAGGCCCGCCCCAGGGCGGTCATTGACTCCACCTCGACGACGGCGACCCCCCGCTCGGCTGCCGCGCGCACGATCGGCGCGACCACCTTCGGCTCCGCGTCGGCTGCGACGAAAACCTCCACCGCCGCCCCGCGCGTGATCGCCTTCATCGTTTGATGCGCACCAACCGCACGAGCCGGTGCGCCGCCAATCCGCGCAAGAGCCCCAGAGGCGCTCATGCGCGCCAGCCGATTCTAGCACCGGCCCCAAGGGGTGTCAACACGACCTAGAGCTCCGCGTGCACCTTGAGCTGACGGTACCGGGCCATGCCCGTGCCGGCCGGGATGAGCTTGCCGATGATGACGTTTTCCTTCAACCCTATCAACGGATCCACCTTGCCGCGCGTTGCCGCGTCGGTCAGCACGCGCGCCGTTTCCTGGAACGAGGCGGCGCTCAGGAAACTCTCGGTCGCCAGCGACGCCTTGGTTATTCCCAGCAGCGTTGGTCGGGCCTTGGCCGGCTCTCCGCCGGTGGCCATCACGCGGGCGTTCTCCTCCTCGAAGGCGAACCGATCCACCAGCTCGCCGGGCAGGAACTCCGTGTCCCCTGCTTCATCAACCTTCACCTTGCGCAACATCTGGCGGGCGATGATCTCGATGTGCTTGTCGTTGATGTCCACGCCCTGCGACCGGTAGACGGACTGTATCTCCTGGACCAGATAGCCCTGCAGATCCTGGAGACCCTTGATGCGGAGGATGTCATGCGGGTTGGCCGAACCCTCCGTAAGCTGGTCGCCCGGATCCACCTGATCGCCGGCGGCAACCCGCAGGCGGATGTTGAACGGCACAGCGTAGGACCGCTCGTCGTTCCTGCCGGTGATGGTCAGGCGCCGCACGCCGCGGGACTCGCTGATCGCCGCGGTTCCCCCGATCTCGGCGACTATGGCCTGGCCCTTGGGCTTGCGCGCCTCGAACAGCTCCTCGACTCGGGGCAGCCCCTGGGTGATGTCGAAGCCCGCGATCCCGCCGGTGTGGAACGTGCGCATCGTCAGCTGCGTGCCCGGCTCGCCAATGGACTGCGCGGCGATGATCCCGACGGCCTCGCCTATCTCCACCGCCTTGCCCGTGGCGAGGTTGCGGCCGTAGCACTTGGCGCAGACCCCGTACCGGCTCTTGCACGTCAGCACCGAGCGAACCACCACCTGGTCTATTCCCGCCTCCTCGATCCGCTCCGCGGCCTCCTCGTCAACCTCGGCGCCGGCCTCCAGCAACGGCTTGCGGCGCGGTGCCCCCGCGTCCTCGGCCAGGGTCCTGCCCACGATCCGCTCGCGCAGCGGCACGACAACGTCGTTGCCCTCCTTGACGGCCGTCATGGCCACGCCCTCGGTCGTCTTGCAGTCCACCTCACGGATGATGACATCCTGGGCCACATCCACGAGCCGGCGGGTCAGGTACCCGGATTCGGAGGTTCGGATGGCTGTGTCGGCCAGGCCCTTGCGCTGGCCGTGGGTCGAGATGAAGTACTCCAGGACCGTCAGCCCCTCGCGGAAGTTGGCCTTGATGGGCAACTCGATGATCCGGCCGCTGGGGTCGGTCATCAGGCCGCGCATGCCGGCGAGCTGGCGGATCTGCTGTATGTTGCCGCGAGCGCCCGATAGCGCCATCATGTACAGCGGGTTGAACGGCTCGAACTGCTCGAGCATCGCGTCCGTGATCTCCTCCGTGGCCTTCGTCCAGACGTCAATCGCCCGCTGGTACCGTTCGCCGTCCGTGATGAGGCCCCTACGGTACTGCTGCTCAATGGCATCAATGCGTTTGTCCGCCTCTCCCAGCACCTTCTTCTTGGCGTCGGGGATCACGATGTCCGTTATCGCGATGCCCGATCCGCTGCGGGTGGCGTACTTGAAGCCCAGGTCCTTGAGCGCGTCCAGGAGGTGCACGGTCTTCGTTGAGCCCAGTCGGTTGTAGGACTCCGATACGATCTGGGAAAGCACCTTGCGGTCACACACGTCGTTGACGAAACGCAACTCCTCGGGGATCGCCTCGTTGAATATCACGCGACCCGCCGTGGTAACGATCGGTTCTGGGTCCTGGTAGCGGACCCTGATCCGGGAGTGAAGGTCCAGCGCGCCGCTCTCCAGCGCCAGGACCACCTCGCTGGGGGAGGAGAAGGCCTTGAGGTCCTTCACGGGTGTGTCCTGATCGGCGGGATCGTCCATCGTCAGGTAGTAGCAGCCAAACACTATGTCGCGGGTCGGGCTGGTGATGGCCTTCCCGTAGGCAGGCGAGAGGATGTTGTGGGCCGAGAGCATCAGAAGGCGCGCCTCGGCCTGTGATGCGGCGGAGAGCGGCACGTGCACCGCCATCTGGTCGCCGTCGAAGTCCGCGTTGTAGGCCGTGCAGACGAGCGGGTGAACCTGGACCGCCTTCCCTTCGATGAGGACCGGCTCGAACGCCTGGATCCCCAACCTATGGAGCGTGGGCGCGCGGTTGAGCAGCACCGGGTGTTCGCGCACGACCTCCTCGAGGACGTCCCAAACCTCGGGGCGCGCGCGCTCCACCATGCGCTTGGCGCTCTTGATGTTCTGGGACAGATTGCGGTCCACGAGCTTCTTCATGACGAACGGCTTGAAGAGCTCCAGCGCCATCTCCTTGGGCAGGCCGCACTGGTAGAGCTTGAGCCGCGGGCCTACCACGATCACGGAGCGGCCGGAGTAGTCCACCCGCTTGCCAAGCAGGTTCTGCCGGAAGCGCCCCTGTTTCCCCTTGAGCATGTCGGACAGCGACTTGAGAGGGCGGTTGTTCGGCCCGGTTACCGGCCGTCCGCGCCGACCGTTGTCGATCAGCGCGTCAACGGCCTCCTGCAACATTCGCTTCTCGTTGCGCACGATGATCTCGGGCGCGCCCAAGTCTAGCAGCCGCTTGAGGCGGTTGTTGCGGTTGATGACGCGGCGATAGAGATCGTTGAGGTCGCTGGTGGCGAAACGGCCGCCGTCGAGCTGCACCATCGGGCGCAGATCAGGAGGGATGACCGGGACCACGCCGAGGATCATCCAGTGGGGCTGATTGCCGCTCTTGCGGAAGGCCTCCACGACCTCCAGCCGCTTGAGCACCTTCAACCGCTTCTGGCCCGTGGCGGTCTTGAGGTCGGCGCGAAGCTGGCGGCTCAGCTTCTCGATGTCCATCTCGTCAAACAGCTCTCTGATCGCCTCGGCGCCCATGGCCGCGCGAAACGCGTTCCCGTACTTCTCGCGCATGTCGCGGTAGTCGCTCTCGGAGAGCAGCTGGCGCTTCTGGAGCGGCGCGGTTCCAGGATCCACCACCATGTAGGCGGCGAAGTAGACCACGCGCTCCAACGCCCGGGGGGACACATCGAGCAGCAACCCGATCCGGCTCGGCACGCCCTTGAGGTACCAGATGTGGCACACCGGCGCGGCCAGCTCTATGTGCCCCATGCGCTCTCGCCGCACCTTGGCCCGGGTGACCTCGACACCGCAGCGGTCGCAAACGATCCCCTTGAATCGGATCCGCTTGTACTTGCCGCAGTGACACTCCCAGTCCTTCGTCGGACCGAAGATGCGCTCGCAAAACAGGCCGTCCCGCTCGGGCTTCAGCGTCCTGTAGTTAATCGTCTCCGGCTTCCGCACCTCGCCGTGCGACCAGCTCCTGATAACCTCGGGGGATGCCAGCCCGACCTTTACCGCGTCGAAGTTGTTTACGTCCTGCATCGCCTAGTAATCCTCCACCAGGGCTTCTTCGCCTTCCAGGTTGATGCCCAGAGCCCGCGCGGTTTCCGCGATGTCTTCCTCGATTTCCTTGAGCTCGATCTCCTTCTTGTCCTCGCTGAGCACCTTGACGTCCAGGCAGAGTGCCTGCATCTCCTTGAGGAGCACCTTGAAGGACTCTGGAACGCCCGGCTCCTGGATGTTCTCTCCCTTGACGATCGCCTCGTAGGTCTTGACCCGTCCAACGACATCGTCGGACTTCACGGTAAGCAGCTCCTGGAGCGTGAAGGCAGCGCCGTAGGCCTCGAGCGCCCATACCTCCATCTCCCCAAACCGCTGCCCGCCGAACTGGGCCTTCCCGCCGAGCGGCTGCTGGGTGATGAGGCTGTAGGGTCCGGTGCTGCGCGCGTGGATCTTGTCCTCGACCAGATGCAGCAGCTTCATCATGTAGATGGAACCCACCGTGACCTCCTGGTGGAAGAGGCCTCCGGCCCGGCCGTCGCGCAGCCTGACCTTGCCGGTCGGCGGAAGCCCTGCCACTTCCAGCATCTGGCTGATCTCTTCCTCCCGTGGCCCGTCAAAGACCGGCGACTCCACCCAGAGCCCTAGCCTCTCGGCCGACCAGCCCAGGTGCGTCTCAAGAACCTGCCCCACGTTCATCCGCGAGGGCACGCCCAGGGGGTTGAGGACGATGTCAACCGGAGTTCCGTCCAGCAGGTGGGGCATGTCCTCGTCGGGGAGGATAACCGAGACCACGCCCTTGTTGCCGTGTCTGCCGGCCATCTTGTCGCCCACGGCCAGCTTTCGCTTCTGGGCCACGTAGACCCGCACGAGGCTGTTCACCCCTGGCGGCAGCTCGTCGCCTTCCTCGCGGTCGCCCTTCTCCCTGGTGAACATCTTGACCGCGACTACCTTCCCGCGCTCGCCGTGAGGCACCTTGAGAGACGTGTCGCGCACTTCCCGCGCCTTCTCCCCGAAGATGGCTCGGAGCAGGCGCTCCTCGGCGGTCAGCTCGGTCTCGCCCTTGGGCGTGACCTTGCCCACCAGGATGTCGCCGGCGCGAACCTCTGCCCCGATTCGGATGATGCCGTGCTCGTCCAGGTCCCTCAGGGCTTCCTCGCCAACGTTGGGGATGTCCCCAGTGATGTCCTCGGGCCCGAGCTTGGTGTCGCGCGCTTCCACCTCGTACTCCTCGATGTGGATCGAGGTGTAGAGATCCTCGCGAACCAGCCGTTCACTCACGACGATCGCGTCCTCGTAGTTGTAGCCCTCCCAGGGCATGAACGCGACCAACACGTTGCGCCCCAGCGCGAGCTCCCCGTTGTCGGTGCACGGACCGTCGGCGAGCACGTCTCCCTCGTCGACCTCGTCCCCGCTCCGAACAACGGGTACCTGGTTGATGCAGGTGCCCTGGTTGCTGCGCTGGTACTTGATCAGCGAGTACTCGTCCACCTCGCGACCGACCCTGACGGCCACGCGGTCGCCGGTAACCTCCTCGACCACCCCGGCCCTCCGTGCTACGACCACGGCTCCGCTGTCAATGGCGGCCCGATACTCGACTCCCGTGCCCACCCTGGGCGCCTCGTTCTCCAGCAGGGGCACCGCCTGGCGCTGCATGTTGGATCCCATCAGCGCGCGGTTGGCGTCGTCGTGCTCTAGGAACGGGATCAGCGCGGTCGCCACCGAGACGATCTGCTTGGGCGAGACGTCCATGAAGTCCACGTCCTCGGGCCGTGCGAGCTTGACCTCCGGACCCTGGCGGGCAGTCACGCGGTGACCGACCAGCCGGCCCCGCTCGTCGAGGAGCGCGTTGGCCTGAGCGATCACGTGCTGATCCTCAACGTCGGCGGTAAGGAAGCGAAGCCGCCGGCTAACAACGCCGTCCTTCACCTCGCGATAGGGAGTCTCTATGAACCCCAGGTCGTTGACCGCGGCGAAAGTCGCCAGCGACGAGATCAGCCCGATGTTCGGGCCCTCCGGCGTTTCAATGGGGCACATGCGACCGTAGTGGGAAGTGTGCACGTCACGGACCTCGAAGCCCGCGCGCTCCCTGGAGAGCCCCCCCGGGCCAAGCGCCGACAGCCGGCGCTTGTGCGTTAGTTCCGCCAGCGGGTTCGGCTGGTCCATGAACTGCGAGAGCTGGCTGGAGCCGAAGAACTCCTTGATCGCTGCCACAACCGGGCGGATGTTGATCAACTGCTGGGCGGTGACCTGCCCGGGATCCTGGATCGTCATCCTCTCGCGGATTACGCGCTCCATCCTCAGCATGCCAATGCGGAACTGGTTTTGGAGCAGCTCGCCCACCGACCGGACCCGCCGGTTGCCGAGGTGGTCAATGTCGTCCACCACGGCGGCGCCGTCGCCGGCGGCCAGACGCATGAGGTATCGGACGATCTCGACGATGTCCTCCGGCGTCAGGATGCGCTGACCGGCGTCCACCCGGAGGCCGAGCTTCTTGTTGAGCTTGTGGCGGCCGACCCGGCCCAGATCGTAGCGGCGCGGCTCGAAGAACAGCGTTTGGAGCAGCGTCCGCGCGCTCTCCACGGTCGGCGGGTCTCCCGGGCGCAACCGCCGGTAGATCTCGATCAGCGCCTCGTCGCGCGAGCGCGTGGGGTCCTTCTCTAGCGTGGCCTGCAGGAACTGGTCGTCGCCATAGAGCTTGCGCAGTTTCTCGTCGGTCTCGTATCCCACAGCCCGGAGCAGCGCCGTCGCAGGCAGCTTCCTTGTGCGGTCAATCCGGACGTGAACGACCTGTGCCGCGTCCACTTCGAGTTCCAACCAGGCCCCCCGGTGCGGGATCACAACTGCCACCGGAAGGGACCGGCCCGCGCTGTCCGGGGCGAAGCTGAAGTAGGCCCCTGGCGAGCGAACAAGCTGGCTCACCACCACACGCTCCGCGCCGTTGATGATGAACGTTCCGCGCCCGGTCATCAGGGGGAAGTCCCCCATGAACACTTCCTGCTCCTTGATCTCACCGGTCTCCTTGATGACCAGCTGGACCTTCACCTTGAGCGAGGCGCTGTAGTTGTAGTCCCTGTCCCGGCACTCCTCCTCGGAGTACTTCAGCCGCTCGAACCGGTACCCGCCGAAATCAAGCACCCCACCGCCGTCGAAGATGCTGCCCGGCGGCGGCGGCTTGCGCCGTCCGCTCTCAACGGCGAAGCGCAGCTCGAGGTTGCCCGTGAAGTCCTGAATCGGTGAGATCTCGTCGAAGACCTCGCGGATGGCTTCGCGCAGGAACCAGTCAAAGGAGCGACGCTGGACCTCCACGAGATCGGGTATCTCCAGGATCTCGGGGAACTTCGCGAAGCTGACCCGGGTGCGACGCCCGCGGCGCACCTGGCGGGTACCCTCAATGGCCAAGCGGGCTCGGGTTGATCTACTTGCTTCCAGCCTGGTCTTCGTCTTCACGGTGGAGCGCGTCACCTCCGCGAGAAGTAGGCACCGCGCCGGGTGGCACGGTGTGTGATGCTAGGCCAGGGTCAAAGAGGTTCGGCCTTCGCGGACCAGAATGGCGTAGCCGGACGGTCACGGAAACACGAAAGCGGGGCCGGTCCTCCCTGCCTCGCCTCCGTGTTGATCACTTGCACAGGTTCGCGTGCCCACCACGCCCCGTCGTCGTGCCCAAGAGCCGTACACACAAAGATACCTCGCGGGCTCCGCGCCTGTCAAGAGCCCATGCGGTGCCGCCGGCGATCCGGCTACTTGATTGTGACTGTCGCGCCCTCGGCCTCGAGCTTGGTCTTTACGGCCTCGGCCTCCTGGCGACTGACCTTCTCCTTGACGGGCTTCGGCGCGCCGTCCACCAACTCCTTCGCTTCCTTGAGGCCCAGCCCGGTGAGCTCGCGCACGACCTTGATCACCTGGATCTTCTTCTCGCCCACCTTCTCCAAAACGGCGTCGAACTCGGTCTGCTCCTCGGCGGCCGAGGCAGCCGCCGACGCCCCCGTCGCCACGGCGACGGCAACCGGTGCTGCCGCGGAAACGCCGAACTTCTCCTCGAGCGCCTTGACCAGTTCGGCCAGCTCCAGCACTGTAAGACCGCTGATCGCCTCGATGATCTCTTCTTTGCCAAGCTTCGCTGCCACGGTCGTCCCTCCCGTCGGTTTCGTTCAGTATGAGCTTGTTCTCGCGACTATCTCTCGGCGCGCCGGCTAGGCGGCGCGCTGTTCTCGAATCTGGTCCAGGGCTCGGACGAGCTTGCGCGGGAGACCGGCCAGAACCCCGGCCAGGCCGCTCAGTGGAGCCGCGATCCCGCCCACGACCTGGGCAAGGAGCTCCGCTCGGCCGGGGAGATCGGCAAGGACCCTCGTCTGGGCGTCATCAATGACGGCGCCGGCCAGGATGCCCCCCTTGATTGTCAACTTGCGGGACTGTCGGCTGAACTCCTGGATCGCCTTGGCGACCGGCACTGGATCGCCTGATACAAAGGCGGCCGCGGTGGGCCCCTCCAGGTGTCGCTCCAGGCCCTCGATGCCCGCCGCGTCAGCGGCGATTCGGAGGAGGCGGTTCTTCACCACACGGTACTCCGCGCCGGCATCGCGCAGCCGGCCCCGCAGCACCGTGATCTCCCTGACGGTCAGCCCCCGGAAGTCCGTGAGAATCACGGCCGCGGACCTGTCCAGGCGAGCCCTAAGTCGTGTGACCTCTTCAAGCTTCTCGGGTCGAGCCATCGGGCCGCTAACCTCCCGCAACATAATGGACCCGCCGCAGGCAGACGGGTCCACACCCGATCCGCTCCTCGGCAGGCGACCTCTGTCCTTAGGCCCGCATCGCGGGCACCTGCTGTCTCTGGTGCGCGGCCACCCATGGGCGGCCCTGTATTCGTTTCCTGCTGCACTGGCACTCGCCCAGCCCAGCCGGCCTCAAAGCCCGCGCGATTGTAGCACGACCCCGGGCCACCGTCAAACCGGACCGGCCCCGGGCTTGGCCTCCCGCTACTGTGGGCGGGCGACTTCCATGGCCTTGGCTGGATCTATCCGGATCCCCGGTCCCATTGTGGGCGAGATCACCAGCGACCGGAGATACTGCCCCTTTGCCGCGGCCGGCCGAGCCCTGGACACGGCGTCCATCAGGGCCGACAGGTTTTCCAGGAGTTTCCCCTCAGAGAACCTTGCCTTGCCCAGCGGCACGTGAATGATGCCCGCCTTGTCGAGCCGGAACTCGATCTTGCCGGCCTTGATCTCGCGCACGGCGCGGGTCAGATCCATCGTCACGGTTCCCGCCTTGGGATTGGGCATCAGCCCCCGCGGGCCCAGCAGACGCCCCAGTCGGCTCACCAGGCTCATGACATCCGGGGTGGCCACGGCCACATCGAACTCCAGCCACCCGCCCTGGATCTTCTCGATCAGGTCCTCGGCGCCGACGACATCCGCGCCTGCGGCCTCGGCCTCCCGGGCCTTCTCTCCCTTGGCGAAGACCAGGACCCGCACCGACTTGCCCGTGCCGTGGGGCAGCACAACGGTGCCGCGCACCTGCTGGTCGGCCTGCTTGGGGTCCACGCCCAGCCGGATGTGGGCCTCGATCGTCTCTTCGAACTTCGCCGTGGAAGCCCCTTGCGCCAGTCGGATGGCCTCCTCGGGGCTATGAAGCCGCCGGGATTCCACCTGCTTTGCGGCCGTGAGGTATCGCTTGCCGTGACGTCCCATCGTGAAGCCTCCCTGCGGTGCGAACGGGGTGTTCCCCCTCCCGCGCGTGGTGCCTGCGCCTATCTGACGACCTCGATGCCCATGGACCGGGCGGTGCCCTCTATCATCCTCATCGCCGCCTCCACCGTGGCGGCGTTCAGGTCAGGCATCTTGCGCTCCGCGATCTCCCGCACCTGCTTGAGCGTCACCGAGCCCACCTTGGCCTTGTTGGGCTGCCCGGACCCCTTTTCCAGTCCCGCTGCCTGCCGCAGCAGCACGGACGCCGGAGGGGTCTTGGTGACGAACGAGAAGGTGCGGTCCGCGTAGACGGTGATCTCCACCGGCACAACCGTCCCCGTGAGCTTGGCGGTCCGCTCGTTGTAGGACTTGCAAAACTCCATGATGTTGACGCCGTGCTGCCCCAGCGCCGGGCCGACCGGCGGCGCCGGTGTGGCCTTACCGGCCTGGATCTGCAGCTTGACCATCGCCACGACTCTCTTGGCCATCTCTGCCTCCTACAGCCTCTCTACCTGGCCGAAGTCCAACTCGACCGGGGTCTCGCGGCCAAAGATCGATACGAGAACCCGAACCTTCTCTTTTTCCGGCATGAGATCGTCCACCAGGCCTGTGAAATCCATGAACGGCCCCGAGGTGATCCGGACCGGCGACCCCTTCTGGTAGGTTATGCGATACTTCGGGGTTTCGTCCTTCAACTGCCGCAGCAACGTCCGAACCTCGCGCTCGTCGAGCGGGATGGGCCGGTTGCCCGATCCGACGAAGCCGGTCACGCCGGGCGTGTTCCGGACTACGTACCAGGTGTCGTTCTCCAGCTCGCCCTTCTCATCCACGCGCACCTCGACCAGCACGTATCCAGGGAAGATCTTGCGATCGACCTCCCGGCGCTTACCCCCTTTGATCTCCTTCTCCTTCTCGGTCGGGATGAGCACCTGGAAGATCTTGTCCTTCATGTTCATCGAGGCGATGCGGCGCTCCAGGTTAGACTTCACCTTCGCCTCGTAACCGGAGTAGGTGTGGATAACGTACCACTTCAGACGCGGATCCCCCGCCACGGTCTCTTCAGGCTCGACGGTCTCCACGACCGGCTCGACCGGCTCATCTGCAAACAGGCCCTTCAGGGGGTCGCTGGAGTTAGACATTGGCGCTACCTTGGCGACGTGGGGAGCAGCACGCCCTTGACCAGGACCGTGTAGATGTAGTCGAAGGCACCCAGGTAGATCGCCATCACCGACAAGACCACAACGACCACGATGGTCATCCTCACGAGCTCCCGGCGGGTCGGCCAGTCCACGCGGTTCAGCTCCACCCACACTTCCCTAAGGTACGCGATGATGCGCTCGACGAACGCCGGCCACCGCCGCGCTGCCACGGCACGAACCTGTCTCTGGATTGGGCGTGATCCCGGCTTCGCCTCTGTCATGCGGGCCATCGCTGCTCTCCCTCGCGTTCGCCGACGCAAAAAAAAAGAACCTGCGGCCTGACAACTGCAACCCGAGTATACCACGGCGGCCGGACCTGTCAAATCCGCGCGCCCAGGCGGGATGCGATCATGCGCACGACGCAGTCCATCGCGGCCCTGGCAGGAGCCGCCTGCTCGCAGGCGACCTCCTCCTGCCAGAGGTTGAGCCGGGAGACGACCTCCAGGATCCGGACATCCACCACCACGCGGGAGTAGATCGTCGCCACGCGTGGGCCCGGGCGCTCCCTCTCGAACTCCTGGAGGACCTCGATGATGCGTCCCGTGAGCACCGCGTCGGCCCCGACCCTGGTGCCGAGCGTCGCGGTCCGCGCGGGGCTGATCAGGTCCGCCGGCGACCATCCGAGGAGCCGCATCTCCTGCAGGGTGCGCGACGCCGAGACGACCTGGAACGGACCGCGCCTGGCCAGGTCGCTCAGGTAGGCAGATGCCTGCTCGGCCAGGGCCCGCGAGAGCGGAGCCTCGTCAGCCAGCGGCGCGACCGCCAGAATCCTGACGCGCGCCAGATCCGGGGGGCCTGCGGCGGCAGAGACAGAGGCTGTGCCGAGCCCTGCCGCGACCAGAGCCAGGGCCCCGGCGGCGGCGGCAGCAGACGCTGCAAGGCGGCGGGTGACGGCGCGGGTCCGGTGCGCAAGCAGCCTGCCCGAGTTCATGACCACGAAGAGGGAAGCCACATTGTGCACCACCGCGGCGCCGATGGGAGAGAGGAAACCGCTGCCTGCCAGCACGATCCCTATGATGTTCACCGCCACGGCGAAGCCCCAGATGTTCTGGCGGATGACCTGGAGCGCCCGCCGGGAAAGGGCCAGCACCTCTGACAGCAACGTGAGGTCGTCACCCATCAGCGCGATGTCAGCAGACTCCAGGGCGACGTCCGTACCGGCGGCACCCATCGCGACGCCGACATCGGCCAGGACCAGCGCCGGGGCGTCGTTCACGCCGTCGCCGACCATGGCCACCACCTCGCCCGCCGCCTGCAGCCCCCGCACTACCTCGAGCTTCTGCTTCGGCAGAAGGCCTGCCCTCACCTCGCCTATGCCGGCCTGGCGGGCGATGGCCCCAGCGGTCACCTCGTTATCCCCGGTCAGCATGACTAGCCGGTGGATCCCCATCTCCCGCAGGCGCTCGAGCGCCAGTCGCACCTGCGGCCGGAGCGCGTCTGCCAGGGCCACCACGCCCCAGGGCATGCCGTCAACGCGCACGACAAGCGCCGTGCGGCCCTGCTGCTCGTGCGCGGCCAGGGCCGCGGATGCGGGATCATCAGGGGCCAGCAGCCGGTGGTTGCCCACCTCGATGCGTGACCCGTTCCACTGGGCCTCAACGCCCTGGCCAAAGGTCGTCGTGAATCGCTCGGGATCCGGCAGATCCAGCCCGGATGCGTGGGCGTGCGCGACCACGGCCCTGCCCAGGGGGTGTTCCGAGCGCAGCTCCGCCACCCCTGCCATCCGCAGGACCTCCGGAACGGTTCTGCCTCCCAGCGGATCAACCTCCACGACCGTGGGGTGCCCGGTGGTCAGCGTCCCGGTCTTGTCGAACGCCACGGTGGTGACACGGCCCGCCACCTCCAGCGCCACCCCGCCCTTTATCAGCACGCCGCGGCGGGCCGCGTTGCCAACGCTGGCCACCACCGCGGTGGGGGTGGCAAGGACCAGAGCGCAGGGACACGCGATGACGAAGACGGCCATCACCCTCATCAGGTCGTGCGTGAGCACCCAGACCAGCGCTCCGGTTGCCAGGATCGCGGGCGTGAAGTAGGTCGCGAAGCGGTCGGCGATCTTCTGGACCGCGCCCTTCTGCTCCTGCGCGGCACGCACGACCTGGATGATCCGGCCCAGCGTCGTCTCCTGGCCCACCCGGTCGGCCCGCACCACGACCGCGCCGCTCTGGCTGGTGGTGCCCGCAAACACGTGGTCGCCGGTGGTCTTGTCCACCGGCATGGCCTCGCCGGTGATCGTCGCTTCCGAAAGGGACGCCTCTCCCGAGACAACGGTGCCGTCCACGGGCACCCTGTCGCCGGGCCTCACGAGGACGCGGTCCCCGGGCGTCACCTCGCGGATCGGTACCTGCACCCAGGTGCCTCCTCGGTCGGCCCAGGCCACGTCCGGAGCCAGGCGCACGAGCTCTCGCACCGCGTTCCGCGTGCGCTGCAGCGTCACTTCCTCGAGGAACTCTCCGGCCAGCATCATGAACGAGACCACGGCCGCGGCCATGTATTCGCCCAGATACGCGGAGCCACCCACGGCTATGACCACCAGCGTGCCCGCGGTCACACGGCGGCGCTCGATCATCATGGAAAGCGTGGGGTACGCGATCGCCGCCCCACCCAGCAGCATCGGCAGGACGGCGAAATCGAAACCGATCGCCGCATCCAGGCCTGGGATCAGGGCAACAAGAATCAACGCCAGCAGCCCTGCCGGGAGCATGCCCCGGCGCCACGGCATGCCGCGCAGCGGCGAGGCAGGCGCCCTGAGGTCGGAGGAGATGGCCGCCGTCGAGAGCATTGATGGCACTACAGGAACCGCCAGACCAAGAAGAGCACTACCGAGGCGGCAACGACCGCGGCGGCGACGATGCGGCTGGCTCCTGCAGGCCGGCTCTTGGCGGTGCGTTGGTCGTGCTCGTGGTCGAGAATCCCGTGATCGCCCTCGTGCATCCGCGCACCTCCGGGTGGGAGTCCATATCCCCCCAGGGGGGATATAGTCCCATCGTATCCTGCACCGTTCACCGTGTCAAATCCCGCGGGCTTGCGACCGGGGAGCGTCAGCAGCCGCTGCTGCCGCGCATCCGAGGGTTGAGCCGCTCTTCGAGGGCGAAGCCCGTGAAGGCGAACCCCAATGTTGCGGCCGTGATCAGAAGCCCGGGCGGCAGGACCCACCAGATCCATGCGCCGCTGAGGAAGGCGTTGCGGACCTGCGCGTAGTAGAGCACCGTTCCCCAGCTCTTGGCTGTCGGATCCCCCAGGCCGAGGAACGCGAGTGAGGCTTCTATCAGGATCGCGTTGCTGGCAGCCAGTATGAACTGGGCCAGCGCGAGCGGCAGGACGGCCGGCAGCACGTGCCGCGCCATCACCCGCACCGGGCGGCAGCCGAGGGCCCGCGCGGCCTCCACGTAGTCCAGGGACTTCACCTGAAGCACCTGGGAGCGTATGACGCGCGCAGGCCGGGCCCACACCAGCACCCCGATGACTATGATGATGTTCCAGTAGCTGGGGCCCAGGTACGCGGCCAGGAGAATCATCAGCGGCAGGAACGGGATCACAAGCACTAGGTCCACGGTCCGCATCAGGACGGCGTCTGCCCAGCCGCCGAAGAAGCCGGCCACGATGCCGACGGTTGTGCCGATCCCGATGGCCAGCGCAGCCGCTATGAAACCGATGGTCAGAGAGATGCGCGCGCCGTAGATCAGTTCGCTGAGGATGTCCTGCCCGATGTCGTTCGTTCCGAGGAGGTGTGCCCTGGTCGGCGCCAGAAACGGGTCGGCCACGGTTTCCTCGGGGTTGTACGGGCTCACCAGCGGGGCCAGCACCGCGGCTGAGACGAGGAGACCCAACGTGAGTACCCCGACCCAGCCAGCCGCGCCAAACCTGAGACGGCGCGCGCCGGGTGGAACGGGCGCCGACTTCACGCCTCTCACCGCCGCCGCACGCGCGGGTCTATGAGCGGGTAGAGCAGGTCGGAGGCGATGTTCGCCACGATCACGCTCACCGTAATGATGAGGAAGGTGCTCTGCAGCACAGGGTAGTCACGGTTGAGCACCGCCTCGTAGAGGAGGCGGCCGACGCCCGGATATGAGAAGACGGTCTCCACCACGGTGGCGCCGCTGGCCACGAATCCCAGGTTTAGCATGAAGACCGTCGCCACAGGCAGGAGGGCGTTTCGCACCGCGTGCCGGCGCAGCACCGTCCGCTCGTGCACCCCTTTTGCCCGCGCCGTGGCAATGTACTGCTCTCCCAGAACCGAGAGCATCGAGTACCTGGTGATGAGCAGGGTGCCAGGGATGGTTATCAGGGTCAGGGTGGCGAGCGGCAGCACCAGGTGGCGCGCGCGGTCAACCAGCAGGGCCCACCCGGCGAGGGTCACGCCGGGCGTGGCGGCCCCGAAGATGGGAAGCCAGCCCAGCCCGGCCGCGAAGACCGCGATGAAGATCATCCCGAGCCAGAAGGACGGCACCGACTCGAAGAACATCGCCACGCCGAGAGTTCCGAGATCCAGCGCCGAGCCCCGGCGCCAGGCGGCCACTGCGCCCACCGCCGCGCCGACCAGGGTCGCGATCACGAGCGACAGCCCGACCAACAGCATGGTCCAGGGGAGGCGCTCGCCCACTATCTCTGCGATCGGGCGACCCCGCTGGAACGAGTACCCGAGCTCGCCCCGCGCCAGGTTGCCGACGTATGTGAGGAACTGCTTCCACTGCGGTTGGTCGAGGCCGTAGAGCGCGTAGAGCTGGGCGCGCTGGTCGGCGTCCAGGAACCCCACGTCCTCACCGGCAAGAAAGACCAGCGGGCTGCCGGGCATCATCCGCGGCAGGCCGAAGTTGAGCGCCACCGTCAGCGCCAGCACGAGCAGGTACTGGGCTCCCCGCCCGGCCAGAAAGCGCCACACGGCGGAGTCGTTCACGCCGTCACGCGAGATCCGCCCGGCTCAGCGCTTGGGCGGATCTATGAACGACAGCTTGTTCACGATCCCCTGCCCCTTCTGATAGACCCAGGCGCTGTGCTTGTCAGGCCGGTACGCGTAGATGCCGTCCAGGTAGAACAGCACGTGCACTGGCAGCTCCGCCGCGATTGCCTTCTGCATCTCAAACAGGGTCTGCTTCTGCTTGGCGGGCTCCACGGCCGCTGCCAGCTCTGTGCCCAGCCGATCTACCTCGGCGTTCTTGTACCCGCCGATGTTGAGAGTTCCGAACCGGCAGTCCGAGTGGAACAAGTCGCGCAAGCTGGTAGTCCGATTCATCACCGGTGCCGACCAGCCAAAGACCGCCATGTCGAAGCTACGCCCCTTGCAGACGTCGAAGTCGGGCCACACCTGCGCGATGATGCTCGCGTCCTCCTGCGCAATGACACGCGCGTCAATCCCGATGTCGCGGAGCCACGTGCGCATCAGGTCTGCCCCGCGCACGCGTATGGGGTTGCCCGCCAGGGTGAGCAGGTTGAACCGGAGCGGCCGCCCGTCTGGCGTGTCCCGGATGCCGTCGCGGTCGCGGTCAACGTATCCTGCCTCGTTGAGGATCTGCACCGCCCTCGACTTGCTCGCCGTGAAGGTCACGGCGGGGTTGTAGAACGGCGAGTCAGGGTGAATGTATCCCGGGCTCCCCACGACGCCGTAGCCGAGCAGCAGCAGCCGGACCATCAGGCGGGTGTTGATGGCGTTAGCGATCGCCTGGCGCAGCTTCAGGTCCTTGAGGATGGGGTGCTCCAGGTTGAACTGGAGGATGGTGCTGGCGTATCCTGCCCCGCGGACGACCTTCAGTCCCCCTGCCTTCTCGAACTCCGCGACCAGCTCGGGCGAGAGTGCCCTCGCCGTGGTGTCAATCTCGCCTGCCCGAAGCGCCGTGAATGTCACCGTGGCATCGCGGATGATGGGGAGCACGAGCTCGCGCACCTTCGGCCGCCCGCCGAAATAGGCGTCGTTGGCGACCAGGCGGTAGAACTGGCCGTCGCGCATCTCGGCCAGCCGGTACGGACCGCTGCCGGTCGAGTCGTTGAATCGCCTCGGTTCGGCAACGCCTTCCCAGATGTGCCGGGGTAGTATCGGCAGGTCGGCGAGGGGCTGCGTCAGGAATGCGCCGCTCTGAGCGGTCAGGCGGATGATCAGGGTCGTTGTGCCCGAGGCCTCGATGCTTTCGATCAGGCGTACCTGCGGGGTCCAGCGGGAGTGCGCATGCCGCCTCACGTACTCGTACGTGAACTTCACGTCGTCGGCCGTCAAGGGGCGCCCGTCGTGCCACTTGATGTTGGAGTGCAGCGTGAGCGTCCATGTCCTGCCGTCCGGGCTCACCGAATATCTACGCACGAGCCAGGGCTGCGGGATGTTGTCGGCGTCGAGCGTGAACAGGGGCTCGTAGATGAGCGTCATCAGGTTCCAGCCGGGATACCCGGTCTGATAGGTGTACGGGTTGAGCGAGCCCTCGTCCCGCCCGATCGCCATCCTCAGGACTCCCGATTGCCCGACGGACGGCACCGCGAGCGCCAACACAAGCGCGACTGCGACCAGGAACCGCATCATGCTGCTCATCGTATCACCTCCGGGTATTGTGCCTAGCGTACCAGGTAAGGGAGCGTAAACACACCCTCTCGCCGGAATGGCTCGGCCAGCACGGCCTGCGCCGTGTGACTCATCAACCCGTGATAGAGGTGCAGGGACCTGTCGGTCTGGCGGTGGATGGCAAGCCCCAGTTCCTGGTCGGACGCCCCGGCATCCGCGTCTGCGATGCGCGCGAGCACCTCGGGGGCCAGCCGTCGCCGCATCATCTGCGCGCTGAATGCATGCTGGCTGGCAAGTTCGGCCAGCGCCTGCTCCTTCACCGCTGCGACCTCGGTGATGTCCACGACGCAGTTGGGCCTATCAGGCATCATGTAGTAGATCGTGGGGATGGGGTGACGCGGCAGATCGGTGAGCTGCTCTGGGGCGAAATCCCTGCCCGCCAGGGCCATCGCCTCCAGGTAGAGGATCATGGCCTGTCGCCGGTCAGGGTCCAGGTCGTGGAACGAGTGCTCGGGATCCTGCGTGATGACCACGTCAGGCCGGACCTCACGGAGCACACGCACGAACCGCTTCTTGGATTCAACGTCCGGCGCCACGTGACCCAGCGTGAAGTCCAAGAACTCAACTGTTGCGCCAAGAATCGCGGCCGCCCTCTCGACCTGGGGCCGCGATTCCGGCCGGGAGAGGGTCACGGTGGCGTGGGCCCGGCCGCCGGCGCGGACGTGCCACACGATCGTGCCGCCTACCTCCACTATCTCGAGCCCGTATGTGGCCAGCACCAGCAGCGTGCCGGGTGTGGGGTACAGGTTCACGGCAAGACCTCCGGTCCGGATCGGATCAGCCCCTGGGGCGGGTGTTCGCCAGATCCCCCCCGGGGGGTCAGATTGGAGTCACGGTAGCACGGCGCTGGAAGGCCGTCAAGGAGCGGTGATATACTGCGCACGGCCGCCGACCGCGCGGCAGGAACGGGCCGGGGCCATGGGGGCGCAGCATGCCGCATACCAGGACCGTCAAGGTGACGAACCGGCTGGCGCGCATCGAGGGACACGTCCGCAGCATACGCACGATGGTAAGCGAGGGGCGTCCCTGTCCCGAGGTTCTCGTTCAGATAGCGGCGGCCCGGGCCGCACTGGACCAGGCCGCGCGCGTGCTGCTCGAAGACCACCTCGAGCACTGCATCGTGGAAGCGAATGACCGCGGCAACATCACCTCGGCGATAGGAGACCTGAAGGAAGCGTTGGACAGGTTTATCGGCTGACCTGCGTCTGCCTTATGAGGGCTTCCATCTCTTCCCGGGACTTGATCCCGCTTCCCCGGCGCTCGTAGCGCTCCCTGAGCGCCTCCGGCGACGGAATCGGAGGCGGCGGCGAAAACGTCAACAGGAAACTGGCGGTTCTGCTACCGGAGTTGCGGACGCCCAGCGAGACCCCCGGATCCACGTGTATGGCCTCACCCGGCGCCGCCACGAAGGTCTCGCCCTCCAGCGTGATCTCCAGCTCGCCTTCCAGCATGAAGAACGACAGTTCGTACGCGTCCTCCTCGTGGCCGTGCGGAGGCATGAACCCTCCGGGCGGTACATAGGCCACGTAGGTGAAAAGGCCCTTCCCAAAGACCAGCGGGCGGTACCAGTAGTCGTCCCGGGCATGTTGGAACCCGTCGAGTTCGCTGACGCGGACGCGACGATAGCGGTCGCTTCCCATGGATCCCTCCATCTCGCCTGTCTTCCCGGTTTCCCGTTCTCCCGGGATTCTATCACGACCGGGCAGGGATGCGCCGGCTGGCCTGAGCCCGCGCGCCTGGGCGGCCCGATTGGATATCCAAGAAACAGTCCAATTGGCACTTTACCCTGCCTAATACGCAAGATATGGTCTTATTGGATATATCCTCTAGGAGCATCGCCATGGCCATCACAGTTGACCGCGAGAATCCGATACCGGCCTACATCCAGATCCGGAACCAGCTCCGGGAGCAGATACTCAGAGGCGATCTTCCAGGGGGGACCCGGCTCCTGCCTGAGCGGAAGATGGCCGAGAAGCTGGGCGTGTCGAGGACCACGGTCGTCAGCGCCTATGACGATCTCGCCGCGGAAGGGCTAGTCGAGGCGCGCGTTGGACGCGGGACCCTTGTCGCCGCGCCGCCACCTGGACTCACCTACGGAGGCCCGGGCGTCAGGCCTCTGGCCTGGACGGCCCACACGACCAACCTGGCGAAGCGGTTGCAGGAGGAGAAACCCGCAGGGCTCAAGGCGCTTGCCGATCTGTGCAACAGGGCCGACCTGGCCCAACTCTGCAACGGCGTGCCCGACACCTCACTCCTGCCGCTGGATCGGATAAGGCAGGCCGGTGAGGCCGTCCTGCGCGAGTCGCCAGTCGCCGCGGTGAGTTTCGGTCCGAAACAGGGGGTACCTGCCCTGCGCGAGGCGATCGCCTCGAGATTGGCCAGGTCCGGGATCGAGGCGGACGCGGATCGGATCGCAGTGATCAACGGCGCACAGCAGGGGTTCGATCTGCTCGTTAGACTCCTGACAGAGCCCGGTGACACCGTGGTCGTCGAGTCGCCAACGTACCTGGGAGCGATTGACACCTTCCAGGCCGAGGGCCTGCGTGTTATCGGCATCCCGATGGATCGGGACGGGATGGATGTGGACCAGGCCGAGTTCATGGTCGCCCGATACCGGCCACGGTTCATCTACACCGTACCGACGTTCCAGAACCCTACCGGAATGACGATGAGTCTCGATCGGAGAGAAAAGCTCCTGGGACTCGCCCGGCGGTACCAGGTTCCGATCATCGAGGACGACCCTTTCAGCGATCTGTACTTCGATGAGCCGCCTCCGCCAAGGCTGAAGGCGCTTGACGGCAGCGGCCACGTGCTCTACCTGGGCACGGTATCCAAGGTTCTGGCTTCCGGGCTGCGGGTCGGCTGGCTGGTGGCACCACAGCCTGTGGCCGAGGCGGCCGCGCGGCTGAAGGCCCTGAGTGACTCTCAGCCCGCGTCGCTGAGCCAGCACCTCGTGCTCGAGCTCATGGCGCGCGGGTGGCTCGACGGGCACGTGGACACCGTGAGGGCCGTCTACGCGTCACGCTGCCGGGCCATGGACGCCGCTCTGCGGCGCCACCTCCCACGGCAAGCCAGGTGGACACCTCCGGGCGGGGGCATGTCCATGTGGCTCGAGCTGCCACAGCAGGTGGTGGCACAGGAGCTTCTGGATGCTGCCGCGCCGCGCGGTGTCGTCTTCCTGCCGGGCCACTACCTGTATCCAGGGGGTGGGCCTTCTAACACGTGCCGGCTCAACTTCAGCGTGCCGGACGAGCCCGAGATCCAGCGCGGGATCGAGGCGTTGGGGTCGGCCATGCGGCAGGTCATGCGCCGACGCACACAGGCGCCGGCCGAACGGGTGATACAGGGGCCAATCGCGTAGGCAATGGGGATCGCGCAAAAGGAGGAGGAAATGATACACTCACCGCTATTGCTTGAACTGCTCGCAAAGCAGTATGTCCAGGAGGCCCTGCGGGAGGCCGAGTCCCGCAGTATGGCGATCGGCGCGCTGAGGGCCGCGAAGTCAAACGAGAAGACCTGCGAGGACCGGGAGGAGGCAGGTGCCCGCGGTGTCCTGGGTCCGGCCCGCTGGGTCATCAGCCAGATGGGGCTCCTGATGGTCGAAGCAGGGAGCCGGCTGGAGAGGTTTGGCTCAACGTCGGAAGGGCTGCGGAAGCGACGCGACTGTTCCGCCTGAGTCAGTGCGGCAGAGCCCGCGTCCCAGATGGATCTGGTCTGGCAGGGGCGGAGGGATTCGAACCCCCAACACCCGGTTTTGGAGACCGGCGCTCTACCAATTGGAGCTACGCCCCTGCGCCGTCCTTCATTATAGGAAGATGCCGCTCCCACCGCAACCGCATCCGGCGTGCCTCGCCGGCGGCTAGCGCGTCTCGCGGTGGGTGGTATGCTTGCGACACCACCTGCAGTACTTCGACACCTCGATCCGGTCGGGATCGTTCTTCTTGTTCTTCGTGGTCGTGTAGTTACGCCGCTTGCACTCGGTGCAGGCGAGCGTGATGATGTCGCGCGGCATCGGCTACTCCTCCACCTTCACAACGACGCCGGCGCCGACCGTCCGTCCGCCTTCCCGGATCGCAAACCGCAGGCCCTCCTCCAGCGCCACCGGGGTGATCAGCTTCACCCCCATCGTGATGTTGTCGCCCGGCATCACCATCTCTACCCCTTCGGGCAGCACTATGTCCCCGGTCACGTCCGTCGTCCGAAAGTAGAACTGCGGCCGGTATCCCGTGAAGAACGGCGTGTGCCGTCCCCCCTCCTCCTTGGCCAGTACGTATACCTCCGCCTGAAAGTCCGTGTGCGGCTTGATTGACCCGGGCTTCGCCAGCACCATCCCGCGCTCTACCTCGTCCTTCTCTACCCCTCGCAGCAATACGCCCACGTTGTCCCCGGCCAGCGTCTCCTCCAGCGACTTCCGGAACATCTCCAACCCAGTCACCACCGTCCGCCGCGCCTCGGGCCGCAACCCTACTATCTCCACTTCCTCCCCTACGCTCAGCTTCCCACGCTCCACTCGCCCCGTCGCTACCGTCCCCCGCCCAGTGATCGTGAATATGTCCTCTACCGCCATCAGGAACGGCTTCTCTACCTCCCGCTGCGGCGTAGGAATGTACCGGTCCACCGCGTCCATCAACGCCCAGATCCCGTCTACCCACTCGTTCTCCCCACGCTGCGTCTTCGGGTTCATCTGCAGCGCCTCCAGCGCACGCAGCGCCGACCCCCGGATCACCGGCAGCTCCTCACCCGGAAACTGGTAGGCGCTCAGCAGTTCCCTCACCTCTACCTCCACCAGCTCCAGCAACTCAGGATCGTCTACCATGTCTACCTTGTTCAAGAACACCACCACGTACGGTACGTTCACCTGCCGCGCCAGCAAGATGTGCTCCCGCGTCTGCGGCATCGGCCCGTCCGCCGCCGATACCACCAGGATCGCTCCGTCCATCTGCGCTGCCCCAGTGATCATGTTCTTGATGTAGTCAGCGTGACCAGGACAGTCTACGTGCGCGTAGTGCCTCGCCCCTGTCTCGTACTCTACGTGGCTGATCGCTATCGTGATCCCACGCTCCTTCTCCTCCGGAGCGTTGTCAATCTCGTAAAACCCCATCGCCTTCGTCTTCCCCACCACCGCCAGCGCGTGCGTCACCGCCGCCGTCAGCGTAGTCTTCCCATGGTCTACGTGACCTATCGTCCCTATGTTTACGTGCGGCTTCGTCCGCTCAAACTTCTGCTTGGCCATCGTCGGTGACTCCTCTCAAAGGCCCGGCCGCCAGCCGTGCGACCGGTTGCTGATGGAGCCCACGACCGGATTCGAACCGGTGACCTTGTCCTTACCAAGGACACGCTCTGCCGCCTGAGCTACGTGGGCTCGTCCTCGCGTATTATAGCAGAGCGAAAATGACCGTCAACGCGCGCAGGACGCGCCGTTCGGACGTCGAATCTTCGTTTCGTCTTCGTCTCGGAGGTCTTCCGATGGATGCGATCTTCTGGCTGCTGACCGGCCTGATCCTCTACTTTCTGTTCTTTCGTCCCCCGGGATAGGGCCCGCCCGAGCACGAGGGAACACGCCGGCTGAATCCTGCCGCGTACGCAACTGGTGGGCGGGGAGGGAATCGAACCCCCATGGGCACTCAGCCCGGAGGAGTTTAAGTCCTCTGCGTCTACCGTTCCGCCACCCGCCCAACCTGAGAAGGCCCAACCCTGTTGCAGTGGATCCCGCGAGCGTCTTGAACGCGTGCGCCTAGGACGCGAGCGCCTTGAAGTGGAGGCGGCGGCCGGATTCGAACCGGCGTATGGGGGTTTTGCAGACCCCTGCCTTGCCTCTTGGCTACGCCGCCTCAGCAGGCAGATACGTAACGATCTCTCGTGGAGCGGGAGATGGGATTTGAACCCACGACCTTCTCCTTGGCAAGGAGACGCTCTACCCCTGAGCTACTCCCGCTCGCACTCAGACGCACCCCGATTATAGCCACGCCCGGCGGCTAAGTCCAGAACCGCCGGCGCTCGCGTAGCAGCACGAGCAGGAAGAACGGTGCGCCCAGCGCCGCGGTCAGGATGCCCACCGGCAACTCGGTTGCAGTCACCGCGGAGCGCGCGGCCACGTCCGCCAGGACGAGGAGCACGGCGCCTCCCAGGGCGGAGGCGGGCACAAGCCGCCGGTGGTCGGGGCCCACCATCAGGCGCATCAGGTGAGGCACGATCAGGCCTACAAATCCGATGAGCCCGGCAGCAGACACCGCGGCAGCGGCCATCATCGCTCCGGCGGCCACGAGCAGCCGTCGGGTTCTGGGCACGTCCACGCCCATGGCGCGGGCCGCCTCGTCGCCCAGCAGCAGGGAGTTGAGATCTCGCCCGTACAACCAGGCGATCCCAAGCCCCACTGCGACCAGGGGAGCCGCCATCGCCAGGTGCGGCCAGCCGCGGCCCGAGAACCCGCCCATCAGCCAGAAGATGACGCGCTGAAGGCTCTCGCCGCCGGCCAGTTGGAGCCACGAGATGACCGCGGCCAGGAACGCGCTCACCGCTATTCCCGCCAGCAGCAGGTCTTCTACCGGCGCGTCACCTCCGCGCCGCGCCAGCGAGTACACCAGCGTTGTCGCACCCACCGCGCCGGCGAACGCCAGCATGGGGGTGGCCGCGACGCCCAGGACGCTCCCGGCCAATCCTGTCGTCAGCGCCAGGGTGGCACCGAAGGCAGCCCCGGCGGAAACGCCTATGATGTAAGGATCGGCCAGCGGATTACGCAGGAGCCCCTGGAAAACCGCGCCGGCCCCTGCCAGCGCCGCGCCGACGGTCACCGCCAGCAGCGCGCGGGGAAGCCGCAGATCCAGCACAATGGAGGCGGTGGCATCGGTCCATGTGGCCGCGAGCGGCACGCCAAGGCGCTCGAGCAACACGGCCACGACGGTCCGAAGTGGGATGCGCGCCGGGCCGGTGGCAATCGCCAGGCATACAACCGTTGCGAGCATGAGGCCCAGGGCAGGCTCCAGGGCCGGACGCGTCCTCGGCAGGGATCTGGGAAGGCGCGGCCGTGCTGTCATTGCGGCCACGCGGGCTGGTCGGCGGCCGAAAGGGAGCGCCCAGTGAGCGCCATGAAGACCGCCTCGAGTGTCGGCGCGCCGCCGCCGGTCCGCTCGTCCGCCGGAAGACGGGCCTTGAGCGCGCCGGGTCGGTCGAGCGCAACCAGGCACCCCCGGTCCAGGATGGCAACGGTTCCGCAGAGGCGGTCGGCTTCGTCCAGGTTGTGGGTCGCGATCAGGACCGTGCGCCCGCCGTCGCGGGCCAGGGCTGCCAGAAGCGCGCGGACCTCCGCGGCCGCCTGCGGGTCCATGCCAGCGGTCGGCTCATCCAGAATCAGCAACGCGGGGTCGTGCACCAACGCCCGCGCGAGCGCTAGGCGCTGGCGCATGCCGCTGCTGTACCGCTCCACCAGGTCGTCCGCGCGCTCGGTCAAGGCCACCATGCGGAGCAGTTCGTCCGCGCGGCCTGCAGCGACACGGGGCGGCAGGTCGTGTAGCGCTCCTGCATAGAGCAGGTTCTCGCGCCCGCTAAGACGCCAGTAGACCGACCGCTCGCCTCCCAGAACCGCGCCGATCCTGCGGCGTACCTCCTCGGGGTAGCGCCTCGTATCGCGCCCCAATACCGCGATGCGGCCGCGGGAAGGCGACAGCAAGGTGCTCACCAGGCGCAGCAGCGTGGTCTTCCCTGCGCCGTTGGGGCCGAGCAAACCAAAGATGCCCCCGGCAGCCACCGTGAGGCTGACGCCGTCCAGCGCGACAATGTCACGCCCGGGCTCCCCGCGCCCAGAGGGGAAGCGGCGCGTCACCCGTTCCATCACCACCGCGGGCATCAAGGGCATTCCGAAATCCTCATCACCACCGCCGGCATAAAGGGCGCCCCGGAATCCTCACCGCGAGCGGCCGGCCGCTCGCGGAAGGGGCAACCTCGGGAGCGCGCCTTCGGATTCCAGCAGGCGCCGCTTCAGGCCCACGCCTCCTGTCAGCGAGTACCCTCCCAGGCCTCCGTCGCTGCGCACCACGCGATGGCACGGGATGAGCAGCGGCACCGGGTTGCGGGCACAGGCGGTGCCCACGGCCCGCGCGGCTCCGGGCTGCCCCACTGCGCGCGCGATCTCGCCGTAGGTCCGGACCTCTCCGGTAGGGATCCTGCGCAGAGCCGCCAGGACCTCCTGCTCGAACGGTCCGGCGCGGGTGAGATCCACCGGCCCGCCGAACGCCGTGCGGAGCCGCACCGCGCCCCTGACCGCATCCGCCAGCCATCGGGGCCGGGCAGCGCGGCGCACGGTCGTGCCGAGATAGCGGCCGGCATCGCGCTCGAACGCCTCGGACGAGGTAGCGATCCGGGCGAAGGCAGGCCCCAGTGATCCAAACGCCACGTAGAACGTGCCGAAGGGCAGCGCGAACGCGGCATAGGCGTATCCACCTGACGGCACGCGTGCACCGGTCGCCCGGGAAGCGATGCCCCCTGAGCCTGACAGCAGGCCCGACAGGTTGCCTCCGACCAGACCCGTCAGCGACGCCACGGGGCGGCCGTGGCGCGTGATGATCACCGGCTCCCCTGCCTGCACCGTGCGCAGCACTTCGTTCGTGCGGTTCTTCAGTTCGGCCGTGGACACGAGTCGCATTACCCACCTCCATATAGCACAAACTATGGCTATATGGTATCACCGGCCGCGGCGCTGTCAAGAGGCCGGGGCCCGCCGCCGGCCAAGTGGGCCTGCACGCGCGCGGCCAGCTTGGCACCCAGTACCTCGGCCAGCGCCTCCACCGGGGCGGCACGCACGCCGCGCACAGACCCGAACCGACGGATCAGGTCGCGCTTGCGGCGCTCGCCGATCCCCGGGATCTCATCCAGGACCGAGAACACGATCCGCCGCTCCCGTAGCCGACGGCCGGCCGCGTTCGCGAAACGGTGGGCCTCGTCGCGCAGGTGGCGGACCAGGTTCAGCGCCTGCGACTCCGCGGGGAGGCGCAGCGGCTCGGGCCTGCCCGTCAGGTACATCTCCTCCTGCTCCTTGGCCAGTCCCACAACCGGCACTGCCACGTTGTGATCAAAGAGCACCTCGAGCGCGGCGTTGAGCTGCCCCCGCCCTCCGTCCACCAGGATCAGGTCGGGTAGGACCGACCACCGGGGGCGCACCGGATCGCCGCGGTCGAGTTGCTCCTGCTCGGTCCGGGCCCGGACGAAGCGACGCCGGATCACCTCCTGCAGCATAGCGTAGTCATCCCCTGCGCCGGATGCGCGCATGCGGAACTGCCGGTAGTCAGCCTTGCGCGGCCTGCCCCCCTCGAACACCACGAGCGAGCCGATCGCTTCGCCACCCTGGAAGTGGCTGATGTCGTACCCCTCGATGCGGAACGGCATGGCTTCCAGCCCGAGCGCCTCCCCCAGCTCGGCCACGCCAACGCCGGACGGCCCCACCTCGCGGGCCCGTGCCTGCTGCAGGCAGAGCGCGGCGTTCTCGCGGGCCAGATCCACCAACCGGCGGCGATCGCCCCGCCTGGGCACCTCCACCTCCACGCGGCTGCCCCGCCGGGAACTGAGCCACGCCCCAAGCGCGGCGCTGCCTTCGGGCTCCACGTCCACGAGCAGTTCCCTGGGCAGCACCTGCAGGTCGCTGTAATGCCGCGCCAGGGCCTGTGCCAGGACCTCGCCGGGCTCCATGCCCCGCGTGCCTGAGAGCAGCATGTGTTCCTGGTCCTGGATCCGGCCTGCGCGGATCGTGATCACCTCAACGCAGGCCACATCCCCGGACTGGACCACGGCGGCGATGTCGCGGTCCTCCAGCCCCGCCGTGGTGACGCGCTGCTTCTCACCGATCGCCTCCATCGCCTGGATCTGGTCGCGCAGTTGGGCCGCCCTCTCGTACTCCATGGCCGCGGCCGCATCTGCCATCTGAGTGCGCAGATCTTCAAAGAGGTCCTCGCGGCGCCCCTCCATGAAGAGCGCGGCCTGCCGGACCTGCTCCTGGTATTCCTCGGGCGATGCGCCCCAGGCGACACAGGGCGCGCTGCACAGTTCCATGGCGTGGTCCAGGCACGGCCTGGGGAGGGCGCGGGTGATTTCGATCGGACAGGTCCGCAACCGGAAAAGCCGGCGGATCAAGCGGATCGTCCGGCCGATCAGTTTGGGCTCGTGGTAGGGATATGGCCCGAAGTACCGGCCGCGGTCGCGTGCAACCCTGCGTGTCATGACGATCCTGGGGTAGGGCTCCCCGGTCAACTTGATGTACGGATACGCCTTGTCGTCGGCCATGCGGATGTTGAACGGCGGCTGGTGCTGCTTGATGAGGTTGGTCTCGAGGATGAGGGCCTCGACCTCGTTCGCCGTGACGATCGTGTCCACGGCGGCGATCCTTGGAACCAGCATGCGGAGCCGGGGATTGGACTCCGCAGAGGGCGCCTGGAAGTACTGGCGGACACGAGCGCGCAGGGACGCGGCCTTGCCCACGTACAGCACGCGGCCTGCGGCGTCCTTGAACAGGTAGACACCGGGACGCCTGGGCAGGAGCCCCACCGTCGTGGGCAGTGTTCCAGAAGGCAGCAAGCCGGCGGGCGATGCGTTGTCGCGGGGAGCGCCGCCGGGCATGGGCTATCCTACCGCCCTGCGGCGGAGCGCACAGCCGCCCCGTTCCCGAGCACGCGTCGCATGAACCGGCCCGTGTGCGAAGGGGCCGCACGCGCGACCGCCTCGGGCGGTCCCTCTGCGACAACCTCGCCGCCGCCCTCGCCGCCCTCTGGGCCGAGGTCTATGATCCAGTCGGCGGTCTTGATGATGTCGAGGTTGTGCTCGATGACCACCACGGTGTTCCCGGCGTCCACCAGGCGGTGCAGCACGCCCAGCAGCCGTTCCACATCGGCGAAGTGTAGCCCAACGGTCGGCTCGTCCAGAATATAGAGGGTCTGTCCGGTATCGCGCCGGGATAACTCGGTGGCCAGCTTCACGCGCTGGGCCTCGCCTCCCGACAGCGTTGTCGCCGGCTGACCAAGCTTGATGTAGCCGAGGCCCACGTCCTCCAGGGTTTGCAGCTTGCGGCGAATGCGCGGGATCGCCTCGAAGAAGGCCAGGGCCTCGCTCACCGTGAGATCGAGCACGCCGCTGACCGTCCTGCCCCGGTAGGTGACCTCAAGGGTCTCTCGGTTGTAGCGCGACCCCTTGCAGACCTCGCACGGCACGTACACGTCGGGAAGGAAGTGCATCTCGATCCGGACGATCCCGTCACCCTCACACGCCTCGCACCTGCCGCCGCGCACGTTGAACGAGAACCGGCCCGGCCCGTAGCCGCGGACCCGGGCCTCGGTCGTCTGCGCGAATAGGTCGCGGATCAGGTCGAACGTCTTGGTGTAGGTTGCCGGGTTGCTGCGCGGCGTCCGTCCGATCGGTGACTGGTCTATCTCGATCACCTTGTCCACGTGCTCCAGCCCTTCGATGCGATCGTGCGCTCCGGGGCGGACGCGCGTGCCGTACAGGTGGCTGCTCAGCGCCCGGTACAGGATCTCGTCAATCAGCGTGGATTTCCCTGAACCCGAAACGCCGGTCACCGCCACGAACATCCCCAGGGGAATGCGGACGTCAACGCCCTTGAGGTTGTGCTGACGCGCCCCCCGGATCACCAGGGAGTGGCCGGCCCCGGCCCGCCGCCGCTTCGGGATTGCGATGCTCCGCCGGCCGGACAGGTACTGCCCTGTCACCGAGTCGGGGTGCTTGGCCACGACCTCCGGAGGACCGGTCACCACGACGTGTCCGCCCTGGGCGCCGGCGCCCGGGCCGATGTCCACGACCCAGTCGGCGGTGCGAATCGTTTCCTCGTCGTGCTCGACAACAAGGATAGTGTTCCCCAGATCGCGGAGACCCTGCAGGGTGTCCAGCAGCCGGCGGTTGTCGCGCTGGTGCAGTCCGACGCTGGGCTCATCCAGGACGTATAGCACCCCCATCAGGCCGCTGCCGATCTGCGTCGCCAGGCGGATGCGCTGGGCCTCGCCTCCGGAGAGGGTGTTGGCCGTGCGATCCAGCGTCAGGTAGCCGAGCCCCACGTTGACCAGGAAGCCGAGGCGGGATCGGATCTCCTTCAAGATCTGGTGGGCTATCAGACGCTCGCGCTCCGAGAGGGACAGCCCCGCGAAGAACTCCAACGCCGCGCGTACGTCGAGGGCCGTGACTTCGGCGATGGTGCGGCCACCCACGCGCACGCTCAATGACTCGGGCTTCAGTCGGGTCCCCCGGCATGCGGGACACGGCAGGCTGGTCATGTACCGCTCGATCTCCTCGCGCACGTACTCGGAGTCGGTTTCCTTATAGCGGCGCTCGAGTTGCCGGAGCACGCCCTCGAACCGCGTCTCGTACGTGCGGAGCGCGCCCCACTTGTTGTGGTAGCGCACCCGCAGCGGCTCCTCCGACCCGTGCAGCAGCACCTCCACGAATGCCCTGGGGAGGCGGCGCAACGGCATCTTCATGTCCACCTTGAAGTGCGCGGCCAGCGAGGTGAGCAGCTCCTGGTAGTAGTCACTGGTGGAAGCAGCCCACGGCACAACAGCGCCATCGAGCAGGCTCTTGCCGCGGTCGAGGACGAGGGCCTCGTCCAGTTCCTGCCGGAAGCCCAGCCCGGTGCAGGTCGCGCAGGCGCCGTATGGGCTGTTGAAGGAGAAGACGCGCGGCTCGATCTCGGGCAGGCTGATCCCGCACTCAGGACAGGCGAACTGCTGGCTGAAGATCATCAGGCCGTCGCCATTCCCAGATCGGGCTGCGCCCTTGCCGTCGCGCTGCACGTCCACGTACGCTATGCCCTGACCAAGCTTCAGCGCCGTCTCGACCGAGTCCGCCAGCCGTGCGCGCACGTCGGCGTGGACGACCAGCCGGTCCACCACCACCTCGATGCTGTGCTTCCGGTTCTTGTCGAGCGGTATCTCTTCCGAGAGGTCGTAGATCAACCCGTCGGCACGGACCCGCGCGAACCCCTGCCGACGGAGATCCTCGAAGAGCTGGCGGTACTCGCCCTTGCGGCCGCGGACGATCGGGCCCAGCACCTGCACCCGTGTGCCCTCGTCCAGCGCCAGGACCCGGTCCACGATCTGCTCGCGGGTCTGCCGGCTGATCGAGCGACCGCACTGCGGGCAGTGGGGTTGCCCGACGCGGGCGTACAGCAGCCGCAGGTAGTCGTAGATCTCGGTCACGGTTCCGACGGTCGAGCGCGGGTTGCGCGGGGCGCCCTTCTGGTCTATCGAGACGGCCGGCGACAGGCCGTCAATCCCGTCCACGTCGGGCTTCTCCATCAGGCCGAGGAACTGCCGCGCGTAGGCCGAGAGCGACTCGACGTACTTGCGCTGCCCCTCCGCGTAGATCGTGTCGAAGGCGAGCGACGACTTCCCCGAGCCGGAGATGCCTGTGAGCACCACCAGCCGGTCGCGTGGGATCTCCACGGTGATGTTCTTTAGATTGTGCTCGCGGGCTCCGCGAACGACGATGCGATCAGTCGGCATGACGGCGCGCGTTCCTCCGCGGGACAGATGCCTTCTTGCCGCCCCGCCGCGGCGGGGCAAAGAACGGCTCTCCCAGGCCTCTGCGCAACTCGCCGATCTGGTCGCGCAGCGCGGCGGCCTTCTCGAACTGCAGCTCGGCGGCCGCGCGCCGCATGGCGCGCTCCAGCGTCTCCACGGTCTGCTCGAGCTCGCCCGGCGAGAGCATCAGCAGCCTGGCCACCTCCCACGGCACCTTTCCCCGCCGCGTCTCGGCCAGCCGTATCAGTTCCTCGGCGGTCAGCAGCTCGCCCGACGGCGGGTGGGCCTCGATCTCTTCCGAGACCTGCAGCAGGTCGATCATGTCGCGAATCGGCTTCGACACCGAGGCCGGGGTGATGCCGTGCTCTACGTTGTAGCGCACCTGGACCTCGCGGCGGCGGTTGGTCTCGGCGATCGCGCGGCTCATCGAGTCGGTGACCTGGTCGGCGTAGAGGAGCACCCTCCCGTCGATGTGCCGCGCCGCCCGCCCCATGGTCTGTATCAGCGAGGTCTCGGAGCGCAGGAAGCCCTCCCTGTCGGCGTCAAGGATCGCCACGAGCGAGACCTCGGGCAGATCGAGCCCTTCCCGTAGCAGGTTGATCCCGACAAGGGCATCGTAGGCGCCGAGCCGCAGATCCTTCAGTATCTGCACGCGCTGGAGCGTGTCGACCTCCGAGTGCAGGTAGTGCACCCGAAGCCCCAGCTCCGCCAGGTAGGCGCTGAGATCCTCGGCCATGCGCTTGGTCAGCGTGGTTACCAGGACGCGCTCACCGCGCGCGACCTGCGCCTTGATCTCGGCGACCAGATCGTCCACCTGGCCCTGCGCCGGACGCACCTCGACATGGGGATCCACAAGGCCGGTGGGCCGCACGACCTGCTCCACGATGCGCTGGCTCACCTCCAACTCGTAGGGGCCGGGCGTGGCCGAAACGAACACCGCCTGGGGGACGAGCGCGCCGAACTCCTCCCAGGCCAGCGGCCTGTTGTCGAGCGCGGAGGGCAGGCGGAACCCGAACTCGATCAGGGTGCGCTTGCGCGAGCGATCGCCCTCCAGCATCCCCTTCACCTGCGGCACGGTCACGTGGCTCTCGTCCGCGAACAGCAGGAAGTCGCGCGGGAAGTAGTCGATAAGGCAGCCCGGCCGCTCGCCCGGCGCGCGGCCGTCGAGGTGCCGTGAGTAGTTCTCGATCCCGGGGCAGGTGCCCGCCTCCCGCAGCAGCTCCATGTCATACCGGGTGCGGAACTCCAGGCGCTGGGCCTCGAGCAGCTTGCCCTGAGAACGGAACCAGGCAAGGCGGTCCTCCAGCTCGGCCCCGATCGAAGCCAGCGCCCGCCCCAGGCGCTCCTCCGTGGTAACCCAGTGCCTGGCCGGCCACAGGGCCACGGCGTCCTTGTTCTCGAAGACCTCTCCGGTCAACGGGTCCAGCTCGACGATCCGCTCCACCTCGTCGCCGTAGAGGTCGACCCTGACGGCGCGATCCTCGTACGCCGGGAAGATCTCGACCACGTCGCCCCGCACCCTGAAGCGCCCGCGGGCGAAGTCCACGTCGTTGCGCTCGTACTGGATGTCCACCAGGCGACGGACGATCTCGTCGCGCGATCGGCGCTCGCCCTTCCGCAGAAGAAGCATGACCTCCTTGTAGTCCTCGGGCCGGCCGAGCCCATAGATGCACGAGACCGAGGCGACCACGACGACGTCGCGCCTTTCCATGAGCGCCTTGGTCGAGGCGTGACGCAGCCGGTCGATCTCCTCGTTGATCGCCGCGTCCTTGGCGATGTAGAGATCGGTCTGCGGCACGTAGGCCTCGGGCTGGTAGTAGTCGTAGTACGAGACGAAGTACCTCACGGCGTTGTGCGGGAAGAACTCGCGGAACTCGCCGTAGAGCTGCGCGGCCAGCGTCTTGTTGTGCGCCAGGATCAGGGTGGGGCGCTGTACCTGCTCGATGACCCGGCCCATGGTGTGGGTCTTGCCGCTGCCGGTGACCCCCAGCAGGGTCTGATAGCGGCACCCTGCCCGAACTCCGGCCACCAGGCCGGCGATCGCCTGGGGCTGATCGCCGCACGGCTGCTGATCCGTGACCATCTCGAAGGAGGGCATACAAATAGTATACCAAGCGGGGAGGGACCCGTTCCACGGTCCTCTGGTGGTGCCGCCAGACGGAGGAGTTGGGGGGCCGAGACGGAATCAGGGTTCAGACATGCCGGATCTTGGAGGCCAACCGTGATGAGAAGACCGGGCACTGCAGTCGTCGCTTCCGCCGTCCTGGCCTGCGCGCTCTTCCTGGCTTTCCTGCCTGCGGGGTACGCGCAACTACCTCGCAAGGGCGGCGTGCTTCGCTTCGCGCTCGCAGGTGACCCCCCCACACTCGACCCACACGCGACGACCGCGCTCATAGCAGCCTACATCATGCACCACTCGCTCGAAACCCTCTTCACCATCAACTCGCGGCTCGAGCCTGTGCCCATGCTGGCCGAGAAGTACACGGTGAGTCAGAACCGGAGGGTCTACACGATCAGCCTTCGCAGGGGGGTCCTGTTCCACACCGGCCGAGAGATGACCGCCGACGACGTTGTGGCGTCGCTCAACCGATGGGGCAGGGTGAGCACCCGGGGTCGCGTGGTGTTCGCTAACGTGGAGTCGCTGAGCGCCTCTGACCCCGGTACGGTCGTCTTCAGGCTGAAGGAGCCGAACGTGCTCCTCACCACGGACCTGGCCTGGTGGGCTCAGCCAGCAGTCATCTACCCGAAGGAGATGGCCGAGGAAGCTGGCCTGGTACCCATGAAGCGGCTGGTCGGTACTGGCCCGTTCCGCTTCGTCGAGTACATCCCCGACCGCGTCATCCGCCTGGAGCGGTTTGACAGGTACGTGGCACGCACCGAGAGGCCAGACGGGATGAGCGGGCAGCGGGTGGCCCATCTCGACGGAATCGTCTACACCCCGGTTCCGGACCCGGCTGTCCGCACTGCCCAGATCCAGCGCAACGAGATGGACTTCGCCGAGATCCTCTCTCCCGACGAATACGACCGGCTGCGCAGGGAGCCGTCGATCGTCCCGGTGCGAGCGCCGCTGCCGAGCACGCTGGCCTTCGTGCTGAACAAGCGCACCGGTATGATGACCAACCCAAAGATACGCGAGGCGTTCTCGGCGGCCCTGAACGCGCCCGCGATCCTGCAGGCTACCTACGGGCACAGGGAGTTCTTCCGCCAGAACCCCAGCCTGCTGCCCAAGGAGCACTTCATGTGGACCGACGCCGGCAAGGAGTACTACAGCAGGAACGATCCGGCGCTCGCCAGGCGGCTGCTCCAGGAGGCCGGATACAGAGGCGAGCCGGTCCGCTGGCTGGTGATTTCCGACTTCTTCTGGGCGTTCAACTCTGCCCCGGTTGCCAAGTCTCAGCTCGAGAGAGCGGGGTTCGTTGTGGATCTCCAGGTCACGGACTGGCCAACGAACCAGGCCCGCAGGAACCGGTTTGAGGGCTGGGATGTCACGCCGGTCCACTTCTCGGCTGTCCCGGATCCAACGCTCCACCTGGCTCTCAGCCCCACCTATGTGGGATGGTACGAGAGCCGCGACATGGCGGCGCTGGTGGCACTGATGCGCCGCCACGGCGACCCCAAGGTGAGGATGGGCCTGTGGCGACGGGCACAGGAGCTGTTCTGGAAGGACATCCCGATGACCGTGATCGGCGAGGGCTTCTTCATGCACGGCAGGCGGCCTGAGCTGAAGGGCTACGCGGGAATGCCATCCCACTACTTCTGGAACACCTGGCTGGACCCACAGCGCTGAGGCCGGGGTCGTGACCAAGCGCGAGCGCCTGCTGGCAGCGGTCGAAGGACGCCGGCCCGACCGGACGCCTGTCTCCTTCTGGCGCCACTTCCCGAGGATAGACCACGATCCGGAGCTGCTTGCCGAGGCTATGATCGAGTTTCAAGAGCAGTTCGATCTCGACCTCGTCAAACTCATGCCCAGCGGCATGTACGGAGCCGAGGACTACGGCTGCGAGGTAGGCGATCCAGACCCGACAACCGGCGCCAAGCGGCTGCTAGCAAGCCCGGTAGACGGCCAGCAAGGGTGGGCCGCGCTGGAGCGCCCGCTGCCACCTGAACAGGGAGCCCGAGGCAGGGAGCTAGTGTGCCTGCGCCTGGTCCGCCGGGCTCTCAACCACGAGGTAGCGGTGCTTCAGACCATCTTCAGCCCGAGCACGACGGCCGCGAAAGCGGCCGGCCGGGACCGCTGGATCGCGCTGCTCCGATCCGATCCGAACAGCGCGCACAGGATTCTGTCGCAGGTGGCGAGGAGCGAGCGCGCCTTCGTCGCGGCCTGCCTGGACGCGGGCGCCGACGGTGTGTTCTTCGCGACGCAACTGGCAGGCGACGGCCTGCTGGCCTGGGACGAGTACTCTACGCTCTGCCTGCCCCACGACCTCGTCGCCCTCGAACCACTGCGGGGCCGCCCGCACCTGTCGATAGCCCACATCCACGGCGAGCGGCCGCTATTCGACCTGGCGCGGTTCTATACCCTTCCGATGGTCAGCTGGCACGACCGCAGGACCTCGCCTGATCTGTGTGAGGGCCTGACGAGGACGGGCTCGGGGGCTGCGGCAGGAGGACTGGATGAGCGCGGTGTTCTGTCAGACGGCCCTGCGGAACGGATCGGTGAGGATGTCCGCGATACCCTCGACCGGGTGCGCGGATGCAGTAGCGGGCCCCGCCACATGCTGGCACCGGGCTGTGTACTGCCCCTCCAGGTTCCGGATGCGCACCTCCTGGCCGCGAGGAGCGCGGTGGAGGAGAGCGGATAGCCAGCCGGCGCTACTCCCCTACCGTGATCACCACACGGGCCGGCCTTGACTCGACGCCTCCGGCGCCAACGGCCACCGCCGTGATGGTCAGCCGGTCGCCCGCACGCGGCGGCGGCGCAAGGTGCACGCGCGCCTCCCAGGCGCCCTGACCGGACGTCGGCACATTGATCGGCCCGATCAGCACGGCGTGACCATCGGCCCGGCCGCGGGCGTATTCTACGGTGACCTTCACCTGGGCTGCCCCGGCCGCTGTCCCCCTGATAAGCAGGGGTGAGTCGATGGCGTCGCCGGGCCTCGGCGCAACGATGACCGGCGGCGCAGGCTGCGCCGGCGGCTCAGGACGCACCGGCGGGGATGGGCCGGGCGGAGCGATCACCGGAGGGGTGGGTGTGGGCGCAGGCCCAGGCGTGGGTCGAGACCAGGGTGTGGGCGTGGGCACGGGCGTGGGCTCGGGCCTGGGCGGGGGAGTGGGCCGCAGCGTGGGCGTGGGAGGCCGGGTCGGCTCGATGGTGAAGGTCCAGCTCGTCGTGGCCTCGTTGCGCGCCAGGTCGGCGACGCGCGCCTGGACGCGGTTCGGCCCCTGCGGGAGTGGGTCGGCAGGCGAGTAGAGGGCGCTGGTCTCGGTGATCGCCACCGGGCGCGCCTCGCGTCCGTTGACCCAGAGCCGGAAGCTCCCCGGGTCGAGACCGGCAGGCCCACGCTCGGCCAGTCCCAGGATTATCGTGGGCTGACGCTCGCTCACCACGGAGCCGGGTTCGGGCGAGCGGCGCGTGAACTCAGGGGGCAGGCCGTCGATCACGACCGTACCCGCGTGCATCTCGATCTCCATGCCTGCCACGCGCAGGCGGACGGTCACGCCCGCCCGCGACGCCGTGTCTCCGTGCCGCACCGCGTAGCGGCCGGTGTACGTTCCCAGGGGACCCTCGACCATTCCCACGCCTCGCTCGATCCGGCCGATGTCAAACCAGGCGCTCCCGCGCGGCGTGCCCCGCAGCGTCACTACCAGCGTGGCTCCGATTCCAAGCGGCCCGTGGTCGCTGATGTAGGCGCCGTAGATCCTGGGCGGGAGAGGGTAGATCGGCGTCGGGATCGGGCGCGGCATCGGGACAGGCGGGATCGGCAGCGGCGGGGTCGGAGTGCGCGCGCGTATCTCCCACACGTCGCCGGTCTGCGGATTCGCCCTGAGCTCCACCTCCATGCCGCGGCGCAGCAGGTCCCAGGTGACCTGGCGGCCGTCCAGGAAGAAGGCGGCCTCCCCGGCGATTCGCAGGATCTGGCCGTCGCCGAGCGCCATCACCCGGGATCCTATGCTCTCCACCAATCCGGTGAGCGCTCTGTAGTAGGCGCGCACCGACAGCGCCTGCCCAAGGGCATCAGCGGTGACGCGCACGGAATCTCCCCGACGTATCTGATCGAGCGAGACCGAACCGCTGCGGCCCGAGGACACCTCGGTGAGGAAGATCGTGGTGGCTGCGGTCACGGCGAACCTCCAGATCATCCCGTCGGCGGCCACATGCAGGCGTGCCGGGAGCGCGTACGGATCCACCTGCGCAACCGTGCCTTCGACAGAGACGAGTTGCGGCGTCGGTGGGACAACAGGCGTGGGCCGGACCGGCTCCGGCGGCGCAGGCGGGATGACCGGCAGGGGCCGGACCGGCTCCGGCGGCCCGGGCAGTGGCGCTGCGGCCGGCGGAGGGGCCGGATAGCGCGCCGATGTCACGTGCACGATGCGCCCGGCCGGATCCCAGTTCACGCTGGCTCCCAGGGCCTCGCCCACGAACCGCAGGGGCACAAGCGTTCGGCCGGCCAGCACCATGGGCGGCACATCGAGCAGGACCGTGCGCCCATCCACCAGGGCACGGCGGACTCCCGGCTGCAGGACAACGACCGTGGCGCCGTGGCGCGCGACCACCCGTCCGGGATCAGGCTGCCATTCGACCTGGGCCCCCAGCCGCTCGAAGACCCCGCGCAGAGGGATCAGCACGCGCCCGGCCACTACCACCGGGGGCTGATCGAAGGCGACCACCTGCCCGTCTGCGACGACCCTCACCGCCTGCGCTTCGGCCGGGTGGGGAAGCACGCCCGCCGCCATGACGAACGCCATAGCCACGACTCGCAACGCCATCGTGTCTCCTCCGGGGATCTTTCTCCTCGATTACATTACGGGGGGGCGGGCCTGGAAGTTCGCATTCGGGCCCTGGGCCGGGAGAGGCGGAGCCCTCTTGAGAGGGCTCCGCCACCTCAAACCAGAAGGACCGCGTGCGCCGCTCTCGGCGGAGGACGACCGCGGCGGCAGGCTATGCGCGCCTACTTGGGCAGCGGGAAAATCTCCTTCAGCCAGCGCTCCAGCAGGCGATTCCTGACCTCCGTCTTCCCGAATCGCGCGAAGTCGTACTTGATCACGTTGAAATCCTGGAAGCGAGGCGACAGCCGGGAGACAGGCGTCCGCGCGTTCGATAGGATCTGATATGACTCACCCACCTCGTAGGCCAGTCGCTGCGCCTCGGGAGTCAACGCCCACTCGATGAAAGCGATGCCATTGGCCCGGTTGGGCGCGCCCTTGATCAGGCTGACGCCGCCGATCTCGTAGCCTGTTCCATCGCGTGCCGATCCGTAGGTGATGGGAAAGCCCCTAAGGATCTGTGATACCGATTCGTGGTTGAAGGTGATGCCTATGGCGACTTCACCTCGGCCTGCCAACACGCCCGGGGCCGTCCCGGCCCGCGTGTATTCAGCCACGTTAGGATGGATCCGCTTGAGCAGTTCAAACGCCTCGCTCTCACCGTACACCTGCACGACGGTCGCCAGCATCGTGTACCCGGTGCCCGAAGTCGTGGGGTTCGGGTAGGAGACCAGCCCCCGGTAGCGGGGATCGGCCAAGTCCTTCCAGGTCTTGGGCTCCGGAAGGTTCCGCTCGCGCAGCAGGCGCGGGTTCAACGCCCAACCCAGTATGCCCATGTACAGGGGGATGTACCTGCCCGCGACGACCTCTCGGATTTCAGATCGGAGTTCATCCCAGTTGCGCGGCCGGATGAACTCGGTCAGCCCCTCCTCGTAAGCCACCCACTGCGGATCACCCGTTCCGCCGAACCAAACGTCGAAGATGGGGTTGGCCCTCTCTGCCCGTACCCGGACCAATGCTTCCCCAGCGCTCATCCGGATGAAGTCGAGGGTGATACCCGTTGCGCGCGGGAACTGGACTTTGAGTTCATTGCACCAGGCCAGGTCCGGCACGCAGAGAATGTTGACTCGCCCGGGCGCAGGCCCTGCTTCCGCCACACCCAGGGCCGCGAGCGCGCAGACTACTCCTGCCAGCAAGAACCGCCTCATCACGTCTCCTCCCTCCTTCACGATCTGGCGATGCTCCTGTGTTCTCCCACCACGCCCAATCCCAATTAGGCGGAGCGCCCCTCTGTTAGCGCCTCGATGATGGTCCGACAGAAATCTCCCGTGTCCGGGGGTTTCATGGCCGTCACCAGATTCCCGTCCCGAAGGACTCGCCGCTCAACCCATTGGGCCCCTGCGTTGGTCACGTCGTCGCGAATGCCCTGGTACGAGGTGACCGTACGCCCTTTCAACACCCCTGCAGAGATCAGCACCCAAGGCCCGTGACAGATGGCTGCTATGACCCTCTGGGCTGCCCAGGCTTCCTGCACCATGCGTAGGACATCCGGCGACTGCCGGAGCTTGTCGGGAGCCCATCCGCCAGGGATCACCAGAGCGTCAAACTCGTCTCCCTTCAATTCTGCGGCGGTCCTGTCAACGTCTATCTGTAGCCCTTGCCGCGACTGATAGGCATTCGCGCTCCCCGTCCCGACCACAACAACCTCCGCTCCCTCCTCCCGAAAGCGCATGATCGGATACAATCCCTCGGTGGCATCGAATTCCTTCTCCAGGAACACGGCCACACGCTTGCCAGTCAGCTTCATCCGTTCTCACCCCCGACGCCGGTTGTTTCCGTGCCGACATCCCTGCCATTCCCCCGTCCGCCCACTTGTCCGCCCAAGGGCGGAGGGACCACTCCATGTGGGGTTCGCACCACGACGACTTCAAAGCGGCTTCGATCTCCCCGGTGCTTGGCCTCGTAATGCTCGATGGGGCGGCCGTCATCCAGGTAGCTCGTGCTCCTCACCAGCGCCAGAGGAGCCCCCTTGGTCGTCCCCAGTAGACGCGCGTCGTTCTCGGAAGCGGCGATGGCCTCAATCGTCCGAATGCCGCGAGCAATGCGAAGCCCGTACTTCCTCTCCAACAGGGCGTAGAGGGATTCCCTCTCAATCTCCTCGCGGGTGCCAACTAGATCCGGACACAGGTACTTGGGAATGCACGTGACGCTTCGCAGCATGGGCTCGCGCCCGATCGTCCGCAGGCGCTCGATGCGAATCACGGGCGCCCCCGGGGCGACGCCGAGGGTCTCTGCCAATGCAGGCGGGGCTTCAATTACTGACTGGCTGAGCACTCGTGTGCGTGGCTGTAGGCCCTGAGCCACCATGTCCTCGTAGAAACCCGTCAGGCGCCCTACCAGTCGTTCCCGGATCTTTGGCTCGGCCACGTAGGTGCCCCGTCCACGTTCCCGCTTGACGAGGCCTTCCGTCGCCAGGTCGGAGAGCGCTTGCCGGACCGTGACTCGCGATACGCAGAAGGCCCGACAGACATCTGCTTCGGAAGGAAGCCTCGTGCCAGCAGGCCACACACCACTCACGATCTTGTCCTTGAGCGAGTCCTTGATCTGCCGGTAGAACGGGACCTGCGTGCTGCGGTCTATGGGATGGCAGGAATCAAGAGAGGCGTTCACCGGCTCTTTCACGTCTTCTCACCCTCCGCCAGTCGCAGCATGAGAGGCAGACCCGGCCGACGACAAAGAAGCACTAACATTATAACATCCCTACAATACTTGCCGCACCACGTTGATGTGCTCGGCCGGGCGATCGCGGGATGCTGATGGCAGACGGAGAAACTCAGGGGTGCCAGACGCGCCAGAGGGCTTCGACCTGCTGCCGGGTCGCCTCCGGCGAGCCGTTGTTGTCCACGACCCATGTGGCCAGGGGGACCTTCTCGCGGAGTGGACGCTGAGCGCGCAGCCGCTGCCGGGCGGCTTCCTCGGTGATGCCGTCGCGGGCCGCGAGGCGGGCGATCTGCGTGGCCTCGTCCACGGTGACAACGACCGTGCCGTCCAGCGCGAAGGCCTCGGCCGGCGCCACATCCAGCAGCAGTGGGATATCCACGCCAATCGTGGCCCCAGGACGCGCAGACCGCAAGGCCTCAATCTCCTCCTCGATGCGACTGCGAATCCTGGAATGCGTGATCGCGTTCAGCCGTGCGCGGGCATCGGCGTCGCTGAAGATGAGCGCCGCCAGCGCCTTGCGGTCCAGGGTGCCGTCGGCGGCCAGTACGCACGGGCCGAAGGCCTCGACGATCTCGCGGAGGGTCTCGGTGCCCGGCGTAACCACCTCCCGCGCGATGGCATCCGCGTCAATCACGTGCGCGCCCATCTCGCGGAGAAACCCCGCCACCAGGCTCTTGCCGCTGGCGATCCCGCCGGTGAGCCCGATCACCCGCACGATGTTCCGGCTCACGGTGCGACCGGCTGCATCTCGGCCCAGTTCGGGCCTGCTTTGGCCTCGGCAACCAGCGGTACCGACAGCGGGAACGCCGCCTCCATCACGGCCCGGACCTGTTCCGCGACCCGCACCGAGACGGCCTCGGGCACCTCAAACAGCAGCTCGTCGTGAATCTGCAGGGTCATGCGCGCGCCGGGGAACGCCGGCAACACCTGCCTGACGATCTCCAGCATCGCGAGCTTGATGATGTCGGCGCTGGATCCCTGGATCGGCGTGTTGATCGCCACCCGCTCCGCGGCCTCGCGCACCGCGCGGTTGCGGCTCTGCAGGTCGGGCAGGTAGCGGCGACGGTTCAGCACCGTCGTAACGAAACCGTCCCGGCGGGCTTCCTCCACTATGCGCAGCATGTACTCCCGCACCCTGGGGAACCGGGCGTAGTAGAGGCCAATGAAGCTGCGTGCCTCCTCGCGGGGGATGCCGAGCTGGCCGGCCAGGCCGTGCTCGCTCATGCCGTAGGCGACCCCGAATACGATGGCCTTGGCCCGGCGCCGCAGCTCGGGGGTCACCGCGCCGCTCGCGACACCGAAGACCTCAGCCGCCGTGACGGCGTGGATGTCCTCGCCCCGCTCGAAGGCATCCACCAGGCCTGGATCGCGGGTGATGTGCGCCAGCACCCGCAGATCAATCTGCGAGTAGTCTGCGCTGAGGAGCTGCGACCCGGACGGCGCGATGATCGCGCGGCGGATCCTGCGGCCCTCTTCGGTGCGGATCGGCAGGTTCTGCAGATTGGGCTGCTCGGTGATCACGCGGCCCGTGGCGGCCAGCGTCTGGTTGAACGTGGTGTGCACCCGTCCGGTCCTGGGGTCGGCCAGGCGGGGCAGAACGTCCACGTACGTGGACTTCAGCTTGCTCAGCTCGCGGTGCGTCACGATCTTGGCCACAACCTCGTGCCGTGGCGCCAGACTCTCCAGCACCTCGGCGTCGGTCGAGTAGCCGGTCTTGGTCCGCTTCAGCGGCGGAAGTTGGAGCTTCTCGAAGAGCACAAACGCAAGTTGCTTGGGGGAGCCAAGGTTGAACTCGGTGCCTGCCTGGGCGTAGATCTCGGCGGCCAACGCGTTCAGCCGCGAGGACAGCTCCTCGCCGAGCGCGGCCAGGTATGGGAGGTCCGTGGCAACGCCATCCGTCTCCATCGCCGCCAGCACCCCGGCCAGGGGGATCTCGACGTCGCTGAACAGTCCCTCCACGCCCTGCTCGCGCATGCGCTCATCGAGCACCGGGCGCAGCCGCAGCAGGGCGGCCGCAGCCGCAGCAACCGAAGCACCTGCACTGGGATCGAGGACCAGGTCGGAGCCGGCGTCGAGATCAGGCTCCGGCAGATCCTCCCCGAGGAACTCGCGGGCGGCCGTGGCCAGCGTGTGCGTGCGCCTGCCCGGGTTGATCAGGTACGACGCGATCCCAACGTCGAAGTCGAAGCCGGCAGGGGTCACGCCCTCCCGTCCGAGAGCGAGCAGGTCGGCCTTCAGGTCGGCGCTCACCTTGCGGATCGCGGGATCCTCCAGCACGGCACGGATGGGTGAGGGAATTCCTCCGTCCAGCGGCAGCCAGGCCGCCTGACCCTCGGCCGCTATGCCCACCGCGCGCAGACGGGCTGTCAGCGGGTGGCCGCTCTCCCGCAGAAACGCCACGCCGATCTCTTCGGCGGCGCGCGCCCACGCCGCGATCCCCTCGGGAGTCGCCGCCTGCACCGTGACCCGCATGGCTCTGGAAGTGGAGACAGCGGCCGCTGCCGCAGGAACCACCCCTGCTGTGGGCGCGGGCTCTTCGTGCGCTGCGCGGGGGCGCAGCCGTTGGAGGAATCCCCGAAACTCCAGGTCCTGAAACAGCGCCTCGAGGCGGCCGCTGTCCGGTTCGCTGCGGCGGAGCGTTTCCAGATCAACCTCGACGGGCGCGTCGGTTACGATCGTCGCCAGTTGCTTGCTCAGCACCACCTGGTCTCTTGCGCCCTCCAGGACCGCACGGATCTTGGGCGGCGCCTCACTGAGGCGGTCGAGCAGCGCCTCTACGCTGCCGAACTGCTGGATCAGCGCGCTCGCGGTCTTCTCGCCGATGCCGGGTACGCTCGGGATGTTGTCGCTGGGGTCGCCCCGCAGGCTCTTGTAGTCCGGAAGCTGTGCTGGACCGAACCCGAAACGCTCCCGCACCTTCTGCTCGTCGTATACAACCGCCTCGGAGGCACCCCGGCCGGTGACCATAACACGGGTGCGATTGTCCACAAGCTGCAGGGTGTCGAGGTCTCCGCTGACAACCAGCACCTCCATGCCCTCGGCCTCGGCGCGCCGTGCGATCGTGGCAATGACGTCCTCGGCCTCAAAGCCCTCGGCTTCGACGACCGGGATCCGCAGCACTTCGAGTACCTGCTTGCTCAACCCGATCTGCGGCCGCAGGTCGTCGGGCATGGCCTCCCGGTGTGCTTTGTACTCGGCGTACTGCTCGTGACGGAAGGTCGGACCCGGCCGGTCGAAGGCAGCGGCGATGTAGTCCGGGCGTTCCTCTTCGAGGACCTTCAAGACCATGGCCGTCAGGCCATAGACCGCGTTGGTCGGCCGGCCGTCCCTGGTGGTCAGGTAGGGCAGCGCGAAGAAGGCGCGGTAGATGAGGCCGTTGCTGTCCAGGAGTATGAGTTTGCCGGGCATGGACATCACCGCGCGTAGTATAGCAGGCGGCTACGGGCATCGCTGAGCAGTCGGGAAGGCGGCGACGAACTCCGGACCGTGGTGGAAGAAGTACTCGGCCTCGTAGAAGGCGCGGACCATCTGGTGGGCCAGGCGGCCACGCCACCTGTCAACAGCCTCCGCAAAGCCGGGACGCAGGGCGGCGTCCCCGTAATGGTAGGCGACAACCCAGTAGAAGGCCCGAGGCGGTTCCATCTCGATCCGCAGGTCGGGCACGCCGTTGTCGTCAAGGTCCACGTGAAGAGTGAACAGCCTCGTCTTCACCCGGTCGAGCGGTGTGTGCCCGATGAGGACCAGCGACGCCCGGCCACGGCCCGTCCAGTCCATCGCAAGCGTGTCGACCTGCTCGTGACCTCCGCCGGGACCGGCTGCCTCGCTGCTGCGACGCCCGACGACAGCGTACCATCGCGCAGCCGCCCGGACGCCTATAAGGTCTGCCTGCCCCTCGCAGACCCCACCGCCGTCGGCGTCGAAGCGGAGATGATCGTCGGCCTGCTGCACCAGGCGGGCGGCCCGCAGGCGTTCCGGGAGGAAGGGCGCGTACTCGAAGGCGGCCTGGGAGGCGGTCAGGCGCTGGATTTCCGTGGGGCCGAGCGTCGTCCACCGGAGGTCGCCGTGGGCCCACGCGGCCGGTGCGCGGGTTACGAGGACCAGAAGGAGAGCAATGAAAGCGAATGCGTGATCAGGAGCGGCCTTCATCCGGCACGACAGCAGCCCAGAGCGGAAGCAGTACCCAGACACCGGACGCTGAATGGGCGGTTCCCCCTTGTGCCCGAGGAGGCCGTACAGCGCTGGATGTTCTACCCTACCTCAGGAAGTCCTACCCGCCCGGCGAGAACCGCGGCGCAGCAGCCACCACGCCAGCGCAACGAGCAGCGCCACGGGCAGCGCCGCCGCCGCGAGCGCCGCCAGCCATTCGACGGCGCCCAGCATCTGCCGGATGGTGTTGGTGAACGCGGTCTTGACGCGCTCCAGCGTCCGCGTGAAGTCCCAGAACCCGCCCGAGCCCTTCTTCGGCTTCTGACTCACCTCGGCCTGCACCGTGGCCAAATCCACCTTGTTGGCCAGGAAGCGCAGGCGGCCGGTCAGGCGCTCGATCTCGCCGCGTACCCGTGCCACCTCGCCCTCGATGGCCAGCAGGTCGGGGATCCTGGTGGCGCGGTCCATGAGCGCCAGCAGCCGCGCTTCCTGGCGCGTCAGGTTGCGCACGCGGGCCTCCAGGTCAATGAACTCCTCGGTCACGTCCTGGCCGCTGATCTGCCGGCGCTGCACGGTGCCCAACTTCTCTACCTGCGCCACGACCTCGCTGAATCGGGCTGCCGGCACGCGCAGGACGAACGTGCCGCGGGGCACGCCGTCTTCCTCCGAGAACGAGGAGTCGGCCACGAAGCCGCCTGCGCCTTCCGCGATGGCAAAGAGGCGGCTGGCGGCCGCGTCGAACCGCTCGACCTCGATTGACATCTGGCCGGTCCGGATCACCCGGCGCAGGAAGGCCGCCTCGCCGGGTGCGGCAGCCGGTGGAACCGCCTGCGCTGTCGTGCGCGCTGCCTCGTCAACCTTCGAGACGTCCAGCGCAAGCGCCGGCATCTTGACCCGCGCGACGCGACCGGGCGGCGCTGCATCGCGCAGCAGGTTGACCGCGAAGACCCCCACCATGACCACGGCCGCTGCCGCGGTGACGGTCCCCCAGGACCACCGGATCCTCGACCCGGACCCGCTCCTCCACGACAGCGCCGCGCGCAGGCGCGTCCACGGTGAGTGCTGCGTTGCCTGGGCGAGCCGCTCGATCCGGCGGCGCACATCGGCGGCAAATCCCTCGGGTGCCTGCATCGGTTCCACCTCCTGGAGCAGGGTGACGGTCGTGCGCAGTTGCGCCAGTTCCTCGCGGCAGGAGGAGCAGCCCTCAAGGTGCGCCTCCACCTGCGCTGCCTCATGGTCCGGCAGCGCGCCGTCAAGAAACGTCGCGAGCCGGGTGCGTGCTTCCTCGTGGGTCATCGGCCCCTCACCCTTCGGCACTGACAAGATCCGTCAACTGCGCGCGCATGGCCTCACGGCCCCGGGCCAGGCGCGACCGCACCGTCCCCAACGGAACTTGAAGGACGCGTGCGATCTCGTCGTAGGCCAACCCCTGCAGGTCGCGCAGCACGACGGCGGTGCGGTACTCCACCGGCAAGCGGCCCAGCGCTGCGTGCACTCGCCGGGTGACCTCCCGGCGGTTCGCCGCGGCTTCTGGATCGTCGATCGCCCGGAACTCGGCGCTCAGTTCCACCGCCGGATGCGCCGGCCGCCTGCGCACGAGGTCGAGCGCTGCGTTCGTGGCGATGCGGTACAACCAGGTCGAGAACGCGGCGTCCTCGCGATACCGGGGCAGGGCCTGGTAGGCGCGCACGAAAGCATCCTGCGCGGCGTCGGAGGCATCCTCGCGGTTCCCGGTGATCCGGTAGGCCAGGTTGTAGACCCGATCCTGGTGGAGACGAACCAGCAGATCGAACGCTTCGATCTCGCCGGCGCGGGAGCGGTGGATCAGGTCACGTTCATCAGGGGTCACTCAGGTCTCCTCGCCTGCATCCTGTCAACCGTTAGACGGGACCGCGAGGAAAAGGTTCCCGGCCGCGGGGGGGAGGGGGCCTTGTTGGTGCCGGGGGCGGGACTTGAACCCGCAAGGGGTTTCCCCCAACGGCTTTTGAGGCCGTCGTGTCTGCCTGTTTCACCACCCCGGCTCGCACCAACCGCCCAACGACCAACAGGAATAATAGCACGTCGGTCTGGCCGCGTTCAATTCGGCGAACGCTTGAATGGGTAAGCCGCCCCCCTGCCCTGCTACTCCGTTGGCCTGGAATGCTCGAACTTGGGAGCGCCCCTGTACGCGGGCACGTTGAGTTCGCCCTGCCGGCTGATCGTAATACCCAACCCCAGGGCCCGCAGGCCTTCCAGCAGCCCTCCGCGGATGTTGAGAGCACCCTCCAGCGTGGCCGGGTCGCCCAGCGCCACGACCGTGAACGGGCCCGTGAGCCGTGCCAAGTCTACCACCACGGTCCCCCCGACCTGGCCGAAGCCGGTGGTGGCTATTACCCGCTGATCGTTCACGGCAACGGCCTCCGCGCCGGCTGCCCACAGCTCGTTGATGACGCTCACCAGATCCTGGTAGGTCACAACAACCGGGCTGCTGCCCGCCGGGTTGCTCTTGGCGTCCTCAAGGCGCACGACGATCCCCGGGCCTTTCATCGGCTTCAGCCCTGCGAGCACGCGGAGGCTCTCCAGTTCCTTGCTCATCGCCGCCGCCAGGGTGCGGCCCTCTACGGTGGCCTGCTCGTACTCTGCAAGTCGCCGCTGCATCTCACCAACCTTGCGCTCCAGCGCCACCCGCACCTCGCGCTCCTGCCGCAGCAGCGTCGCCAGAGCGTACACGTTGCGGGTGGGCACCTCCGGCTGCGCGCTCAGGTACCGGCTTGCCCTGAACTGGACCACAAACAGGAACCCGATTCCCAGCAGCACCGCCGCCGCAACAACCTGCGGACCGCTGACACGCCCGAAGGGTCGCGCTCTCATGGCTGAACTCCTCCTGTGCCGTTGGCGCGGCTGCCTGTCTCGGATGCGGACCGCGCCGGAATCCATGACGCGGTCTTCGGGCCCAGCAGCCCCTCGACGGCCTCGACGACCTCGGCGCCTGCCACCACGCTGATACCGCGAGCCTGCATCCGCACCTGCCTGCCCTCCGAGACCACCGTCAACAGCACCGGGCGGTCACCGCCATGGCGCGCGAGCAGGTCCCGCAGGCGGCGCATCCCCTCCTCCCCGTGCCGGTCGGCGTCCACGAGGACGTGCAGCACCGCCTCGCCCTGAGGACCTGGCCCTGACGGACCGGCCACGAGCGCAGATACCGCGTCGGCCAGCACCTTCACCTGCTGCTCGGACGAATCCAGGCGCCCGCGCACAACCACGATCGCGTCACGGCGAATCTCCGCGTGGCTCTGTTCGTACGTCTTGGGGAACACGATCACCTCGGCGCTGCCGGTGGCGTCCTCCAGCGTCAGGAAGGCCATCGCGGCGCCGTTCTTCGTCGTGGTGCGCTTCAGTGCCGTTATCAGCCCTCCGATGACGACGTCGCTCCGATCACGTAGTTCCGGCAGTTGGGCGACCGTTGCGGTCACGCGCGCGGCCAGCGCGTCGCGGACGTGCGTCAGGGGATGGTCCGAGACGTACATGCCGAGCATGTCGCGCTCCATCGCCAGGAGCTCGGCCTTGGAGAATTCCTCGACCCCGGCCTGTTGCGCTACGACCGGAGATAGCGGCGCGACTTCGCCCGCGTCGAAAAGCCCGGTCTGTGCCCCTGCCCGTGCCTGGCGCTGGCCGCCGGCCAGGACGGCTTCGGCCTGCCGCAGCATCGTGGCGCGAGTACGGCCCAGCGAGTCGAGGGCACCGGCCTTCACCAGGCTTTCCAGCACCCGCCGGTTCACGACGCGACCGTCCACGCGCATCACCAAATCTTCGAGGGACGAAAACGGACCCCCCTGCGTGCGCGCCCTCACGATGGCCTCCACCGCGCCGCCGCCGACGTTCTTGATGGCGGCCAGGCCGAACCGGATAGCGTTGCCGGCCACGGTGAAGGTGTCCGCCGACGCGTTCACGTCCGGGGGTAGCACGCGGATGCCCATGCGTTCGCACTCGGAGACCGCGGCCGCGACCTTGGCCATCCAGTCCTGTCCCTGCGCTTCGGTGGTCAGCACCGCGGCCATGTACTCGGCGGGGAAGTTGGACTTGAGGTACGCGGTCTGGTAGGCAATCAACCCGTAGCACGCCGCGTGCGCCCGGTTGAAGCCGTAACGCGCGAACGGCTCGAACTGCTCCCATATCTGATCTATCTTCCGCTTGGACACGCCGCGCTTGCGGGCACCTGCAATGAACTGCTCCCGCTGGGCCTCCAGCTTGTCCTTGATCTTCTTGCGTATCGCGTAGCACAGGACGTCTGCCTCGGCCAGGGTGTAGCCGGCCACCGCCTGGCAGACCGCCATCACGTCTTCCTGGTAGACCATCACGCCGTAGGTCTCACCCAGCACCGCCTCCAGCGAGGGATGCAGGTAGGAAATCGGCTCCTGCCCGTGCTTGCGGCGTATGTAGGACGGGATGTTGGCCATCGGCCCGGGCCGGAACAGGGCCACCATCGCCATGATGTCCTCTATCCGGGTGGGCCTCAGCTCCTTCAGGTGACGGGTCATGCCCGCGCCTTCGAGTTGGAAGATGCCCACGGTCTCGCCGCGCGACAGCAGATCGAAGGTGGCCCGATCGTCAAGGGGGATGGCCTTGAGGTCAATCCGAACCCCACGCACCGCTTCGATGATCTTGAGGGCCCGGTCCAGGATCGTCAGGTAGGAAAGGCCCAGGAAGTCCATCTTGAGGAGCCCGATCTGATCAACTGCCCCCATGTCGTATTGGGTCATCACCAGATCGCCCTTGGTGGCGCGCTGGAGCGGCACGAGATCAATCAGCGGGTCGCGCGATATGATTACGCCCGCAGCATGGGTGCTGGCGTGGCGCGCTACGCCCTCCAGCTTCTGAGCCAGCCCGATCAGGCGGCCGACCGCGGGCGTCTCCTCGGAAGAGCGGCGCAGCTCGGGGTCGGCCCGCAGGGCCTCGTCGAGGGCCGCGTTGAAGGGTATTAGTTTAGCGATCCGATCCACATCCGAGTAGGGCAGCCCCATGACCCGGCCTATGTCCCGGACCGCCTGGCGGGCACCCATGGTCCCGAAGGTAATGATCTGCGCCACGTGGTCGGCGCCGTACTTTTCAATCACGTACCGTATGACCTCGTCGCGCCGGCTGTCCATGAAATCCACGTCAATATCCGGCATCGTGTACCGCTCGAGGTTGAGGAACCTCTCGAACGGAAGCCGGTAGTGAAGCGGGTCCACATCTATGACGCCCAGCGTGTAGAGCACGAGGCTACCTGCGGCCGATCCGCGGACGGTGGTCAGGATGCCCCGGCGCCGCGCAAACGAGACGAAATCCCAGACAATAAGGAAGTAAGCGGCGTAGCCCATCAGCGCGATCACGCGCAGCTCCTCGTCGAGGCGTGAGCGCTGCGCCTGGGTGGGTCGGCCGTACAGGCGATGGAGGCCCTCCTCGCAGAGCCGCCGCAGGTAGGCGTCGGGCGTCTCGCCTTCCGGCACCGGGAAGTGCGGGAGCTTGAGCTTGCCCAACTCCAGCTCCAGCCCAACGCGGCCGGCGATCTCCAGCGGCGCACGCAACGCCTGGCCCAGTCCCGGGAACCGCGCCGCCATCTCCTCGGCGCTCTTCAGGTAGAACTCGGGGGTATCGCCCATCCTGGGCTTGTCCGTGGCTGAGAGCGCCACGTTCATCTGGATGCACATCAGCGCGTCCTGGGCATCGGCCTCGTCGCGGCGCACGTAGTGGACGTCGTTCGTCGCGACTAGCGGCAGGTCCAGTTCCGCGGCCAGGCGGAGCATGCCCCGGATGTTGACCTGCTGCTCCGGGAGACCGTGGTCCTGCACCTCCAGGTAGTAGTTGCCCGGACCCAGGATCTCGCGGTAGGCAGCGGCCGCCTCGCGGGCCGCGGCGTAGTCGTCGCGAACTAGCGCGCGCGAAACCTCGCTCTGCAGGCAACCCGACAGCCCCACCAGCCCTCGGCTGTGTCGGGCCAGGAGTTCGCGATCGATGCGCGGCTTGTAGTAGAAGCCGTCCAGGTGCGCAACGGTGGTCAGACGCAGTAGGTTGCGATAGCCCTCGAGGTCGGTCGCCAGCAGGACCATGTGGTAGGGGGTTGAGTCGAGCCTGGGGTCGCGGTCACTGTGGCGGCGGGGAGCCACGTACGCTTCGACGCCCAGGATCGGGGTGAGGCCGTGATGGCGCGCCCGAAGATAGAACTCCACCGCGCCGTACATGGTCCCGTGATCGGTGATCGCGATCGCCGGCATCCCCATCCCGGAGGCAGCGCGCATCAACTGGTCTATGCGGGCGGCACCGTCCAGCAGGGAGAACTCGGTGTGCAGATGGCAGTGGACAAAGGGATCGGACATGGGCTCACGGGCATTGTAGCACAGGCTCAGGCGGCGGAGGTGTCGCTGGCAGAGGTGCCGTTGACAGAGGTGTCGCGCTTCAGGAGTGCTGCGCCCGGCCTCGACGCAGCGTCACAACGACGTGCACGTGGCCGGTCTGCGGCAGCACGTCCACCGGCTCCACGGCAACGGTCTGATACCCGACCCGCCCCCAGCGGACGAGATCACCCGCGCATGTTGCCAGCGATCGCGCCAGGTACACCACCCGAGGAACGCGCGCTGAAGCCACACTCTGGACCGTCGCGTCGTCGAGGCCGGGGCCCCGGGCGGTCACGACCACGGCGTCCGGGCGGCCGCGGGTGGCCATCTTCGCCAGGACCCGGAGCGGGTTGCGGGCGTAGAACACAGCGTTGGCGATGCCGTTCCACTCGGCCGCCTTCCAGGCGTCGGTCATCGCCTGGCGGTTGGGGATCACACCGGTCACCTGGGCGGCGTCTCGAGCGAGCGCCAGCGCCAGCAGCGGCGTCGCGGCAGTTAGGTCGAGCGCGGTCTCGTTGGCGCGGAGCGCCGCGGCCTGCCGGACGGCCTCAATCAGCAGGGGCAGGGCGCTTGGGTTGGGAGGTATCTCCGTGGCCGGCCGCAGCACCACCCGAAGCCCTGCAACCTCCTCGACGATGCTGTCGCGACCCCAGAGCAGGCGCAGCCGGGGTCCCAGCAGTTCTGGGGCCGGTCCTGGCTGGACCGTGCTCAGGATGCCGACAAGCCCGCTCACCCGGCCAGCGATGGCGTGCACAAGCGGCGCCGCATCCCGGAGGGGCCTCGCGATAGATAGCGTCAGCAACGCCTCCCCGGTGGCAAATGACGCCAGTCCCAGCACGCCCCTCGCGAGGCCGGTGCCGCTCGTCCGGTCGTGGATCGGCAACCGGAGAGCGCGCACCGCGCCGCGGACGGCATGCAGGATCGCCTCGTTCGCAGGGTGTTGCACAGGACACTGGGAGATGTCTATCACCCGGTCCGAGGCGATGGCGCGGTAGCCGACGACCACGGTTCCCTCTCTCTCGGCGAACGCCGCGCGGAGGGTGCTGCGATACGCCCAGGCATCTCCCCCGACGGTCTCGCGCACGACGTCGCGGTGGATGCCGGCGTGCTCCTTCAGGAAGTCCTTCACGAGCGTGGTCTTGAGGCGGCGCTGCGCCTCGGGCAGCAGGTGCTGCCACTGGCATCCACCACACCGGCCGAAGTGGGGGCACCGGGCCACCACGGTGCTGGCCGACTTGCGCAGCAGCGCCACCAGGCGGCCCTGGGCGCGGCGGCCGCCCCTGGTCACCTCGACCACGGCCTCCTCGCCGGGCACGCCGAACGGCACCGCAAGCAGGACAGGCCCCAGGCGCGCTACGGCCACGCCGTCCGGGCCCATTGCTGATAGGCGGACCGTCAACCGCTCGCCGACGTGCAACGTGCCCAGGCCGCCACGCCGGGGATGCCGCGTGGGTGGCCCTGCCCTGGGAACAAGGCGGGCGGTGCGCGGCATCAGGACAGCCGCTCCCGTAGCAGGCGGTTGGCCACCTCCGGGTTGGCGCGGCCGCCGGTGGCACGCATCACCTGTCCCACCAGGAACGGCAGCGCGCGCACCTTGCCTGCGCGGATCTCGGCCGCGGGTCCGGGGTGACCGGCTATGACCTGGTCCACGACTTCGCGCAGCGTGGCCTCGTCGCTGATCTGCCGCAGGCCCCGGGCCTCCACGACGGCTTCGGGCTCCTGATCGCGGGCGATAATCTCCACCAGGATGTCCTTCGCGGTCCGGCCGCTAACGGTTCCCTCCTCCACGAGCCGGAGCAGGGCCGACAGACGCGCTGGGGTGAGCGCGATTTGGTCAATCTCCACGCCGTGCTCGTTCAGGTAGGCAGCCACCGCGCCGGACAGCCAGTTGGCTACCACCTTGGGCGGCGGCCCCAGGGCCACCGTCTCCTCGAAGAACCTGGCCATCGCCGGCGTAGCCGTGATCAGGTCGGCGTCGTAGGGCGGCAGTCCGAAGTTGGCGATCAGCCGATCGCGGCGCGCCGCGGGCAGTTCAGGGAGCGCCTCGCGGATGGCCGCCACCCACGCCCCGTCCACGTCCAGGGGAACGAGGTCGGGCTCCGGGAAGTACCTGTAGTCCTCGGCCTCCTCCTTCGATCGCGAGGCGAACGTGACGCTGCGCCGCTCGTCCCAGTGCCGCGTCTCCTGCACAACGGTCTCCCCTCGGGCGAGCACCTCGCGCTGCCGGACGGCCTCGAACGCGAGCGCCCGCTCCACTGCGCGGACCGAGTTCATGTTCTTCACCTCGGTGCGCACTCCTGGCGGGCCGCCTGGGAACTGGAGTGACAGGTTCGCATCGCAGCGCAGCGTCCCTTCCTCCATCCGGCAGCTGCTCACCTCAGCGAACTGAAGCAGGCGGCGAAGCGCGTTCAGGAACTCGCGGGCCTCGCCCGGAGAGCGGAGGTCGGGCTCGGTCACGATCTCCATCAGCGGCACGCCCGACCGGTTGTAGTCCACAAGACTGGGCGAGGCGCCTCCGGTGCTAGGGGGGTGGACGAGGCGCGCGGTGTCTTCTTCCAGGTGGACGCGGCGGATGGCAACACGCCGCGGCCGGCCGCCGGATGGAATCTCCAGCGAGCCACCGGTCGCCAGCGGAGGGTGATCGGCGTACTGGTACTGCGATATCTGGTAGTTCTTCGCCAGATCGGGATAGTAGTAGTTCTTCCGGTGGAACCGGCTGCTGGAGTGCACCTGACAACCCAGCGCCACCGCCGCGCGCAGCCCCAGCTCCACCGCCTTCCGGTTGAGCACGGGCAGTGATCCCGGCAGGCCAAGGCACACCGGACAGACGAGCGTGTTGGGAGGCGCGCCGAACTCCGTCGCGCACCCGCAGAACATCTTGGACGCTGTCAGGAGCTGGACGTGGATCTCGAGCCCTATGACAACCTCGCGGGTTCCGTCGCCGGTGCCGGTCGGATCCGTGGGCTCAGGCCTATCCATGGCTCAGGCCTCCGGCGCGTGCCGCAGGTGCCAGGAAGTCGCCTGCTGGTAGGCGTATCCTGCCTGCAGCAGCGTCGCCTCGTCGAACGCCCGACCCACGAGCTGCATCCCTATCGGCAGGCCGGCGCTGAACCCGCACGGCAGCGCCAGACCGGGCAGGCCGGCCAGGTTCACAGGAATCGTGAAGATGTCCGACATGTACATTCGCAGCGGGTCGTCCACGCGCTCTCCGATGGCGAAGGGAAGGGTCGGAGAGGTCGGCATCACCACGATGTCCACCCGCTCGAACGCGCGATCGAAGTCGCGCGCCACCAGGGTGCGAACCTTCTGGGCCTTGATGTAGAACGCCTCGTAGTAGCCGGCGGAAAGCGCGTAGGTCCCCAACATGATCCTGCGCTTGACCTCGGCGCCGAACCCTCTCTGCCGGGTCCGCGTGACCATCTCAAAGAGATCATCCGAGCCATCCCGCATCCCGTACCTGACCCCATCGTACCGTGCCAGGTTCGAGGATGCCTCGGCCGGCGCGATCAGGTAGTACGTTGGAAGCGCGGCGTCCAGCGTGGGGAGCGCGATCTCCTCGACCCGGAAGCCCAGGTTGTCGAAGGTGTCCAGCGCGGCCCTGACCGCCTCCGCCACGCCGGCGTCCACCCCGGAGCCGAATGCCTCAGCCGGCACGCCCAGGCGGACCCCCTGCCGCGGTTGGTCGGTCGTGCCCAGGAAGTCGGGCACAGGGACGTCGGCCGAGGTGGAGTCGCGAGGATCGGCTCCGGCTATGACGTTCAGAAGCAGGGCGCAGTCGGCCACATCCCTTGCGAACGGCCCGATCTGATCCAGGGAGGAGGCAAACGCCACAAGCCCGTACCTCGAGACCCGGCCGTAGGTGGGCTTCAGGCCGACCACCCCGCAGAAGCCGGCGGGCTGCCGGATCGAGCCGCCGGTGTCGGAGCCCAACGCCAGGGGCACGTATCCCGCGGCCAACGCGGCAGCCGAGCCGCCGCTGGAACCTCCGGGAACGCGACTGAGATCCCAGGGGTTGCGGGTGGGCCCGAACGCGGAGTTCTCAGTGGAAGACCCCATTGCGAACTCGTCCAGGTTGGTCTTGCCGATGATTACCGCGCCGGCTTGGCGCAGCCGGGCAATCGCCGTTGCGTCGTAGGGGGGGAGCCAGCCCTCGAGGATCCGCGATCCGCATGTGGTCGGGGTGCCCCGCGTGCACATGTTGTCCTTCACCGCAACCGGAATCCCGGCGAGTGGGGGCAGCACTTCGCCGGCCGCGCTCTGCCGGGCACGGGCATATCGGCCGTCCCACTCGGCCGCCTCCTTGCGGGCGCGCTCGGCGTCAACGTGGAGAAAGGCGTGAAGCTTTGGATCGCGCAGCGCGATACTTTCGAGCGCCGCGGCGATGACCTCTGAGGGCCGCAGCGTTCCTGCGGCATAGGCGGCCCGTAGGGCCCGTGCGGACTCCCAGGAGGGCTCTGCCATCCCGGCCCCCTACTCCGGCTCGAGCACCCGCGGGACCCGGAAGAACCCCTGCTCGTGCGCCGGGGCCTCTGCCAGGACCTCGTCGCGCGAGAGGCACGGGGATGGCAGGTCCTCTCGGAGGACGTTGACTATCGGGAGCACGTGCGATGTCGCGGGAATGCCATCTATCGAGACGGCGTCCAGTCGCGCGCAGTACTCGAGGATGCGGCCGAGTTGCCCGGCGAACCTCTCGTGTTCCTCGTCGGTCAGCGCCAGGCGGGCCAGGCGCGCCACGTGCTCAACGGTTGCCCGCTCGATCGCCATCCGCCACCTCCCGGGATCAGTTCGAACCGCGCAGCCGCGGATCCAGTATATCCCGGAAGGCGTCTCCCAGCAGGTTCCATCCGAGCGTGAACAGGAACAGCGCGGCGCCGGGGAAGACCACGGTGTACCAGAACTGGAAGGCGTTGCCGGCGGCACCCAGAATCCAGCTCCGCGAGAGACTGATGATCTGCCCCCAGTCCGAGTAGCCGACCGGCGCGCCCAGCCCCAGGAAACTCAGCGCCGCCGCCGCCACCACGATGCTCCCCATGTCCAGCGTGGAGACAACGAGCACCGGGTAGATGCTGTTGGGCAGCACGTGCCTGGCAATGACCTTGAGGTCGCTCGCGCCCAGCGCCCTGGCCGCTTCTATGAAGTCGCGCTCGCGGACCGAGAGGACCTCCCCCCGCAGTAGCCGGGCGTATCCGGGCCAGCTTACCAGCGCCAGGGCGAACATCACCTTCTCCAGCCCCGGTCCGAGAATCGCGACGACGACCACGGCCAGGATGAGGCCTGGAAACGCCAAGAAGACGTCCACGATGCGCATCATGATCTCGTCGAGACGGCCGCCGTAGTATCCCGAGATGCCACCCAGCACGATGCCGATGGTGACAGCGGTGGCCACGACCGCCAGCCCCACGCGAAACGCGGTGCGCGCGCCCCATACGAGCCCGTAGAAGATGTCGAACGCCTGCTCGGTCGTGCCGAGCGGATGGCCGGGCCGTGGTGGCCGCGGATCAGGGCTGTAGCCCTCGTGGGGCATCATGTAGGGATCTCGTGCCCCCTCCTTCGGGGGGGCGATGACCGGTGCCAGCACCGCGGTAAGCACGAAGGCCACAATGATGGCCAGCCCCAGCATGGACAGTGGATTGCGCCGGAGCCTGCGCCAGGCCATCTGCCAGGAACTCAGCGTCCTGGGATGGGCGGGCTGCCCTGCCGCGGCTTCGTGGAGGGCCCCCTGAGTCGTCATCGCAGCCGGATGCGGGGATCTATCAACGCGTAGAGGATGTCGGCTGTCAGGTTGCCCATCACCAGCAGCAGCGCATTGAACAGGGCAAAACCGGCGACCGCGGCCGCATCGAGCTGGATCGCGGCGTTCACGCCCCAGAGCCCAATCCCGGGATAGCCGTAGACCGTCTCCGTGATTGCCACGCCGTTGAGGAGCCCCACGAACAGCAGGGCGGACAGCGTCACGACCGGAATCATGGCGTTCTTGCGCGCGTGCTTGTTGACCACGACCCCGCTGTCCAAACCCTTTGCCCGCGCGGTTCGCACGTAGTCCTGGCGCAGCGTCTCCAGCATCGAGGACCGGGTCACGCGCACGAGCGTCGCACAGCTAACCAGGCTCAGGGTCAACACCGGCAGCGCAAGGTGGCGCAGCGCGTCCACGAAGATCCAGAGCTGGCCATTCAGCAGGGCATCCACGGTCATCAGCCGCGTATAGGGGCGGAACTGCTGGGAGAGCACGTACATGTTGGGCTCCAGCGAGAGGCGCCCTGGAGGGAAGATCTGCCAGGCACCGTAGAACACCATCAAGAGCAGGAGGCCCCACACGAAGGTAGGCATAGAGGTCCCGCTGATAGCGAAGAAACGGGAGAAGTGATCCACAAGGCGGTCGCGGTGCACCGCCGAAAGCGTCCCCAACCATATCCCAACAACAATGATGGGTACGACCGCGAAGATTGTCAGCTCCAGGGTCGCCGGGAAGAAGGTGGCGATCGCCTTCGCAACCGGCATCTTGGCGGTCTCCGACCACCCCAGGTCGCCCCGCACCACGCGGCCCAGCCAGCCCACGTACTGGCTGTGGAACGGCTTGTCCAGACCGTGCATGCGGATGATGCTGTCCACGGCGCGGAGCTGGCGCGGGTCGGTCACGTACAGCGCGGCCCGCATCTGCGGGGAGAGCATCTGTAGCAGCCCGAATATCAGGAGGGTTACCCCAAAGGCAACAAGGGGCAACAGGATCAACCGCCGGACGACGAATGCCGTCATGGGAGTCCCGTAGTGGGGATCGGGAGGAAGTATCCCCCCGATCCCCGCTTGGGCTTGGCTATCCCTTGAAGATCGTGTAGTAGTACGTCCCCGGGAACACCGGGTTGTTGTACCATCCCCTCACCCAGGAGCGCTGCACTCGGAACACTACCTGGTTCACCGGCGAGACCGACGGCGCCAGCTCGAAGAACTTCTGGTTGATCTGGTAGTACAGCGCCTGGCGCTTGTCCCGGTTGGTCTCCTTGATCGCCTGCATGATGAGCCGGTCCAGCTCCTCGTTCTTGAACCGCTGGGCCTGGGGGAACGTGCCGTCGCTGTGCAGGAAGTGGAAGGCGAAGTTGTGGGGGTCCGGGTAGTCGGCGACCCAGCCCACCCAGAAGACGGGCAGCTTGCCGTCGTTCATCGCCGCCAGATAGGAAGCCCAAGTGATGCCCCGGACATCCAGCCGGAACTTGGGGTTCAAAGCCTCAACGCCGTCCTTCAGGATCCGCGCGCCGACCTCGCGGACGACGTTGCCGGTGTTGTACAACACGGTCGCCCTGAACCCGCGCTCCCACACCTGGCCTCCCCACGCCTCCCTGAACTCGGCGATGGCCTTCTCGCGGCTGAAGGAGAAGTACTCCCTCTTCGCGTCGAAGCCCAGCATGCCCGGTGGTATCACGCCTTTGGGCAGTGTGCCCTGATTGCGGAAGGCGTCCTGCAAGAACGTGGCATAGTCGAAGGCATAGGCGAACCCGCGCCGGACCCGGATGTCCGAGAAGAAGTTGGCGGGGATACCGGCACCGTCCAGCCGTCCGCTGCCCACGTCGGGATTGCCTCGGGTGTCAATGTCGACCGTGAAGAAGAACGCGTCGGTGCGCAACCACGGCAGGTTGTCAATGATCCGGATGTTCGGGTCTCCCTCTACCTGCGGCTGCTCACGCCGCGTGATCGCGATGCTGTCGGCATCGCCGGCCTTGAGCATGAGGATGCGGGTAGCGGTCTCGTCAATGCTGCGAAACACGACCCGGCTCAACCTGGCCGGCGTGCGCCAGTATCCGTCGTTGCGTACGAGGATTACCTGCTTGCCGGCCCGATCCCACCGCTCGAGCTTGAACGGCCCGGTGCCGTTGGCCTTCTCGAAGAAGGCGCTGGACTCTTTCTTGAGGTTGTTGTAGCGGGCCATCGTCGCGGCGGTCCCGTCCCAGTCCCCGTTGGCCGCGGCCCACTTCTTGGACACCACGCTGGACCACAGCGCCATGATGCTCAGGAAGGGGCCGAAGGGCTCCTTCAGCGTGACAACCACGCTGTTGCCCTTGACCTGCACCGCGCGCTCCAGGTCCGAGAACTTCAGCACAAGGTTGCCCTTGTCGTCGCGGGTCTTGGTCATGCCCAGGATCGGCTCCAGGAGCAGGGAAGTAGGGCCACCGTCACGGTCAATGAGCAGGAACCGCCGCAGCGAGTAGGCGGCATCCTCTGCGGTCATCGGCGTCCCGTCGTGGAACTTCACGCCCTCCCGGATCGGAAACGTGTAGGTCTTGCCATCAGCCGAGACCAGCCCGTTCTGCACGCTGGGCACGGTCGTGGCAATACGGGGGACGAAGCGATCGGTGCGGCCGCCGTCGTAGAAGATCAGCGGCTCGTAGACGTTGAAGATTATCGTGTGGCTCGAAGTGTCGTAGGCCCACGCGTAGTCGAAGGTGTCCCAGTCACCGAAGCTGACCTGGATGAAGGTGTCCGGATTCTTCACAGCCTGCCCCGTGGCGGTACCTGTCAGTCCCGCGAGGGACAGCGACAGCGTCAACGCGAGCAGGATAAGCCCCTGCCTCCGCACTAGTCTCATCTGTCACCCTCCTGTCAGTCTGTCTCTTCGGTCTGTCTCTTCAGTCTGTCTCTCTCGTACCAGGCCCGAAAGTTACTCGCCCGCCCTCAGCCGTCCTGGCGCGCTGGCGGGCGGGCGTAATGCGGTACGTAGCGATCGGCTATTACGCTGGCGCCTTGAGCACGGCCGCCTTGCTGCGCTGGTGCTTGAACGGCTGAACCGGACATGCCACATAGTGCCCATCCGCCACGTCCACCATTGGTGGTTCGTTCACACGACAGGACTCAACGGCATAGAGACACCGGGTGTGGAAGCGGCAGCCCTTGGGAGGATTGGAGGGGCTGGGCACGTCGCCTGGCAGGATGATCCGCTCGCGGCGCATCCCCGGGTCGGGAATCGGCACGGCCGACAGCAGCGCCTCGGTGTAGGGGTGCTGCGGATTGGCGAAGAGCTCTTCGACCGGGCACACCTCCACTATCTTGCCCAGGTACATCACCGCGACCCGATCGCTTATGTGCTTGACCACCGAGAGGTCGTGCGCGATGAACAGGTAGGTCAGCCCGAACTCCTTCTGCAGCTCCTCCAGGAGGTTCAGGACCTGCGCCTGGATCGAGACGTCCAGCGCGGAGACCGGCTCGTCGCAGATGATGAGCTTGGGATTGACCGCCAGGGCCCGGGCGATGCCAATCCGCTGCCGCTGCCCGCCGCTGAACTCGTGCGGGTAGCGGTTGGCGTGGTAGGGCGAGAGGCCGACCACCTCGAGCAGTTCCTGAACCCGGCGCACCTTGTCTTTGCCCCGCGCCAGGTTGTGGATCTCGAGCGGCTCGCCGACGATGTCACCGACGGTCATGCGGGGGTTGAGCGACGAGTACGGGTCCTGGAAGATGATCTGCAGGTCACGCCGCATCCGGCGCAGCTCTTCCTTGCCGAGAGAGAAGATGCTCCGCCCTTCGAACACCGCCTCTCCGGCGGTGGGCTCCATGAGCCGCAGTATGACGCGGCCGGTTGTCGTCTTGCCGCATCCGGACTCGCCCACCAGCCCGAGCGTCTCGCCGGTCTTGATGAAGAACGACACGTCGTCCACGGCCTTTACGGCCCCGACCTGCTTCTGGAAGATGAACCCTTTGGTAATGGGGAAGTACTTGCGGAGGTTGCGCACCTCCAGGATGACCTCGCCCGCTGTCCCAGTAATCACATCCTACCTCCTACGCTCTCCGCGTCGAGGCCAACAGTCCCGCCGCCTCGGCCGCCCGCTTCTCTTCCCCGGTCGCGTGGTCGGTGTACAGATAGCACTTCGCGTAGTGCCCGGCCTGGATGTCCACGTCCGGCGGGTCCTCCTGGACGCAGATCTCCATGGCAAACGGGCAGCGCGGGGCGAAGGGACAGCCCGGGGGAAGGTCAATCAGACTTGGGGGCTGGCCCTCGATGGGAATCAGCCGCTCCCTGCGCTCGTGCAGCTTCGGGATCGAGTGCAGCAGGCCCCAGGTGTAGGGGTGCTTCGGGTCCCGGAAGACGCGCTTCACGTCGGTGTGCTCCACCGGCTTGCCGGCGTACATCACCACCACGTTGTCGGTCATCTCGGCCACCACGCCCAGGTTGTGGGTGATGACGATCACCGACATGTGGAACTCCTGCTGGAGCTCGCGGATCAGGTCCAGGATCTGGGCCTGGATCGTCACGTCCAGCGCGGTGGTGGGCTCGTCGGCGATCAGGATCGAGGGATTGCACGACAGCGCCATGGCGATCATCACGCGCTGCCGCATGCCGCCGCTGAACTGGTGCGGGTAGTCCTTGACGCGCTCCCTGGCCAGCGGGATCTTGACCCGCTCGAGCATCTCCGCGGCACGATCCCAGGCGGTCTTCTTGTCGAGCTTCTGGTGAAGGATGACCGCCTCGGCGATCTGCTCGCCTATGGTCAACACCGGGTTGAGAGACGTCATGGGCTCCTGGAAGATCATGGCGATCCGGTTGCCCCGGATGTGACGCATCTCCTCGTCGGACAGCGTCAGCAGGTTACGGCCTTCAAACCAGATCTCGCCCTCTACTATCTTGCCCGGAGGTGTGGGGATGAGCCGCATGACCGACAGCGCGTGCACGCTCTTGCCGCATCCCGACTCGCCCACGATCCCCAGCGTCTCGCCCTTCGCCAGGTCGTAGGTGAGCCCGTCCACGGCCCGCACCACGCCCTCGTCGGTGTGAAAGTAGGTCTTCAAGTTCCTAACAGAAAGCAGCGGCTCTGCCACGCGCCTCACCTCTCAGTAATCTTCCCGAATCTTCTCCGCGGGACGGGTGTTTCCTCCTCCGGGCTCCGCAGACCTTGTGCTTCCTCCTGCAGGCTCCGCGGTGCTACTGGTCCGCCCACCGCCACTCCCAGACGTTCCAGGGCAGGTAGTACGTCCCCAACCCCACCGGCTTTACGTTCCGCATGGCCTTGGGGAAGGTGGTCAGGTCGAGCCGGAAGTAGAGCGACAGGCTCGGCAGTTCCTCCGCGAAGATCTCCTGCTGCTTCCGCAGCAGCGCTGAGCGCTTCTCCACGTCCAGCTCGGCGATTATCTGATCCCAGATCTGGTCGTTCTCGGCGTGGCGCCAGCCAACGCGGTTGTTGCCCGACCAGTTGTTGGCAAGTGTCGGGATGCCGATGCTGTGAAACCTGTCGTGGGGCACCGACTCCGGCGTGAACAGGCTGGCGTACATCGCCATGTGCGGGAACTGCCGCCGGGTCGTGTAGGTCCCGAAGAATACCGAGGCCGGCCGGTTGCTGATGCGCACGTCAATGCCGACCTGACGGAGCTGCTCCTTTATGATCTGCTGGATCTGCTCGCGGATGGCGTTGCCCGCCGTGGTGGAGATCTCCAACTCAAGGCGCTTCCCGGTGCCGTCGCGCAGGTAGCCGTCCGGGCCGGGCCGGAATCCCGCCTCGGCCAGGAGCGATCGCGCCCTTGCCGGGTCGAGGTCGTACTTCTTCACATTGGGGTTGGCCGCGGGATGCCCGGGCGCCATCCACGAGTTCGCCACGGGCTGCCGGCCGCCGGAGCACGAGACCTCGGCGAGGGCCTTCCGGTCCAGCGCGTAGGCGACCGCCTGCCGCACGCGCTTGTCCTTCAGCCACACGTCATCCAGGTTGAAGTCAATCCGTTCCCAGACCATGGCCTCACGGTAGTTGGCCTTCACCCGGGGCGCCCGCTCTGCAATCTGCTCCATCTGCATGCAGGAGAAGTTGCTGATCTCCGTGGCGTCCACGCCGCCCGAGATCGCGTTGGCCTGCAGCACCGTGCTGTCGAGGATGAACCGCACGGTCAGCTTCTTGATCGCCGGCGCGCCCAGGGGCCACTTCTCGTGGGCCTCGAAGCTCATGTGGCTGCCCGCCACCCACTCGGTCATGCGGTAGGGTCCGTTCGCAACCGGCAGCCGGAAGTACGGCTCGGCCCGCAGGTTGGCTGGGTTGGACAGATAGGGACGCTCAAGCAGATGGCGCGGCAGCGGGTACGGCTGGCCGAACGGCTCGCTGCCGGCGAACGGCCAGAGCTCGTTCCACTGGACCACCATCTCGTAAGGATCGTTGATATTGGTGACCAGGATGTTGTCCACCTTGTTCAAGACGAATCGGGCGGTCGAGGGCGTGCGCGGGTTGCGCAGCATGCCGTAGGTGAACCGCCAGTCCAGCGCGGTGACGGGCTTCCCGTCGTGCCAGGTGAAGCCGCGCTTGAGCTTCCAGATGACGCGCATCTTGTTGTTGGGGAGAACCTGCCAGTCGCCGTCCTTCAGCGTCGGGAGCTTCTCGGCCATTACGGGAACACGCACCCACTTCTCGTTGAAGGGCGCCGCGTACCCGAAGATCACGTTGTGGATGACGCCGGTTGCGGCCATGATCGAGAACGGACCAATGATATCCGGCTCTTGCGCCATACCAATCGTCACAATGTCGCGACGCTGCTGGGCCTGTGCGACCGGCCCCGCGGCGGACAGCGCGATCAGGACACTCAACACGAGAACGCTCACGCGAAGCACAACCCGCTCCATGCTAATCCCCCCTCCCAGCCAGATTACCCCTCAGAGCACACAACCTGCCTGCTTCCCATGCCTACGTCTTCAGCCGCGGGTCGAGCGCGTCGCGCAGCCCGTCCCCGAGGAAGTTGAACGACAAGACCGTGATAAAGATGAACAGCCCTGGGAAGACCGCCAGCCACGACGCCTTCAACAGGTACTCCTGCGCGCGCTGGAGCATGTTGCCCCACGACGGTATCGGCGGCTGGATCCCCAACCCCAGATACGACAGGCCCGACTCCGACAGGATCGCGGTCCCCACCGTCAGCGTCGCAGCCACGATCACCGGCGCAAGCGCGTTTGGAATGAGGTGCCGCAGGATCAGCCGGGCCTCCGAGGCGCCCATCGCACGCCCTGCCTCCACGAAGTCCTGGCTCTTCAGCGACAGGATCTGCCCGCGCACCAGCCGCGCCACGGTGGTCCATCCGAACAGGGTGAAGATCAGCACGATCCTGCCCACCCCTCCGCCCGGGATGAGCGCGGCGAGGATGAGGTAGAGCGGCAGGAGCGGGATCGCGATCAGCATGTCCACCAGCCGCATGAGCACGCTGTCCACCCACCCGCCGTAGAAACCGGCGACCGCGCCCACGAGAGAGCCCACGATCGAGATGGAGACCGCTGTCACGTACCCTACGACGAGAGAGATGCGCCCGGCGTACATGATGCGCGTCAGCACGTCGCGACCCAGTTCGTCGGTCCCGAAGACGTTCCCGGTCAATCCGGGTTGCATCCAGCGCGCATCGAGGCTGATGCGGTCGAAGGGATGGGGTGCGATCCACGGCGCCAGCACCGCCATGAGCGTCAACAGGAGGCAGGCGGTGCCGCCTATCATCGCCAGCCGGTGCTTTAGGAAACGGCGCCAGGCGATCTGCCAGTACGACTGCCCTACGGCGTAACCTGCGGCCTCCGCGCGACGCCGCTCAAGTTCCAGCGCGAGCTGTCGTGGTGTCGAGCTACCCTGCATGCGGCTTCCCCCAGCCCGGCCTAGTCATACCGGATGCGCGGGTCCGCCAGGCCGTACGCTAGATCCGCGAGGAGATTGAAGATGACCGTCATCAGGGCCAGGAAAAGCAGGACGGCCATTGCCACGTTGTAGTCGTGTCCGAGCACCGCCTGAAAGAGCAGCAGCCCCATTCCCGGCCACGAGAAGACGGTTTCGGTCAGCACTGCCCCGTTCAGGATACCGGGGACGGAGAGCGCGATCAGCGTAATGATCGGGATCAGGGCGTTCCGCAGGGCGTGCCTGTTGATTACCACACGCTCGGGGTTCCCCTTGGCGCGCGCGGTGCGCACGTAGTCGTGCCTGACCACCTCGAGCATGCTGCTGCGCATGTAGCGCGTCCACGAGGCCATGCCGCTGGTGGCCAGCACCGACACCGGCAGCACCAGGTGCCACAGGCGGTCCAGGAACATGGGCCACCCAGGTGCGACGCCAGGGGTCATCATGCCGCCTGCTGGAAACCACGGCAGCCACACGGCAAACAGGAGTATGAAGACGATCCCCTGCCAGAACACGGGCATGGCCAGGCCGGCGAACGCTCCGACCGTGACCACATAGTCCGTGGCCGAGTACTGGTGTAGGGCCGAGTACACGCCGGCGGTGACACCAACCGTGAAGGCGACTGCCACGGAGGTGGCCAGGAGCGTTAGGGTGTTGCGCAGCCGATCAACGACGAGCTTCGTGACCGGCGTCCCGTAGGTCCGCGAGTAACCGAGATCCCCCTTGAGCACCGACCGGACCCACTTGAAGTAGCGCACGTACATCGGATCGTCCAGCCCGTAGTACTTCCGGAGCATGGCGACGTCTTCGGGCCGGATGTCGGGGTTGCTGGCCGCCATGAGTTCCACGGGGTCGCCGGGCGTGAGCACGAGCAACGTGAACATCAGGATCGAAAGGCCGATCAGAATGATGACCCCATGGACCAGCCGGCGCGCAAGGAATCGTTGCATTGCTGTCCTCCGAACCAGGGGGGGTGGGTGATCCCCACCCCCCCGATGCCAGACTCCGCGTGCCTAGGTTACTGCTTCCACTCCCAGGTCTGCGAGTTCCAGTTGATGTAGGTCCCCGAGAGCCCGGTGGGCTTCACGTTCGTCAGCTTCTTGTTGGACGTGGTCAGGTGCAGCCGGAAGTAGAGCGGGATCGAAGGCAGCTCCTCGGCCCAGATCTCCTGCTGCTTCCGGAGCAGCGCCACGCGCTTGGTCGCGTCAATCTCGGTCATGTACTGGTCTATGATCTTGTCGGTCTCCGCGTGCCGGAAGCCGGGGTAGTTCTGCCCCTCCCAGTTGTTGGCAGGCGTCGGGACCTGGGTGGAGTGCCAGAAGGTGTTGCCGAGCGTGGTCGGCGACATCAGCCAGGCGTACATGACCAGGTGCGGGAATGTCCGCCGCTGGGTGACCGTACCGAACAGCACGCTGGCCGGCCGGTTGTCAATCCGGAGGTCAATGCCCACCGCCCTGAGCTGCTCCTTCATGATCTGCTGAACCTGCTCTCGGACGGCGTTGCCCGCGGTCGTCATGATCGAGATCTCGAACCGCGCCCCCTTGGAGTCGCGCAGGAAGCCGTCGGGGCCCATGGAGAAACCGGCCTCGGTGAGCAGGGTGCGCGCCCGGGCCGGGTCGTGGGCGTACTTCTTGACGTTCGGGTTGAAGCCCTCGTGCCGCTCCGGCAGCCAGGTGTGCGCAACCGGCTGCTTCCCATAGAAGAGCTTGGTGCTGAACTCCTCGCGATTGATCGCGTGGGCGATCGCCTGCCGCACCCGCTTGTCCTTCAGCCACTCATTCTCCACGTTGACGTCAATGTGTTCCCAGATCATGGCCGGCGTGTAGTGAGCGGTCACAGCGGGGTTGCGGCGCTCGATCTCGATCATCTGGTCAATCGAGAAGTTGTTGATCTCGGTGGCGTCCACCTGGTTGGCGATCACGTTGGCTTGTAAAACAGTGGCGTCCAGGATGAAGCGCCACACCTGCTTCTTGATCTTGGCCGCGCCCTCGGGGAACTTGTCGTAGGCCTCAAGCGTGATGTGGCTGCCCGGCACCCACTCCAACAGCTTGTAAGGGCCGCTGCCGACTGGACTGCGCACCTGCTTGTGGGATTTCAGGCCGGCGGGGTCCCGCAGGTACTCGCGCTCCATCACGTGCCTCGGATAGACAGTGTGCCCGGTGTTGGCGAAGGGGTAGGTCTCGTTCCACTGGACGACCAATGTGTAGGGGTCCTGGGGGTTGGGAACGAGCATGTTCTCGATCTTGCGGAGGACGAACCGGGTAATCGCCGGGCTGCGCGGGTTGCGCAGCATCAGGTAGGTCCAGGATGCGTCCAGCGCGGTGACGGGCTTCCCATCGTGCCAGGTGAAGCCCTTCTTGAACTTGTAGGTCACCTTCATCTTGCCGCCGGGCAGCAGCTGCCAGTCCCCGTCCTTCAACGTCGGGACCTTCTCGACTGTTTGGGAATGCAGCTGCCACTTGTCGTTGTACTTCACCATGTCGGCGAAGACGGAGTTGACGATGGCCATGCCCGCGGCCATGGAGCAGAACGTCATGGCAAGGCAGTCCGGCTCCTGGGCCATGCCAAAAACAACGGTGTCGCGGCTCTGCTGGGCCACAACCGACGGAATCTGGGTCCCCAGCGCCAGCGCCGCAACGATGGCCAGCGCCAGAAGGGAACGCTTGGTATTCGTCATTCTGTTACCTCCTTCTGCAAGGTGTGAGATCTGACGAGCTTCTACCGCCTACTGCTCCGCGTACTATTCCGCCCAGAACCTCACCTCCCCTGCACGGGCCGCCGCCTCAATGCAGTACCCGCAGGATCCAGTCCACGGGGCTGCCCGGCATCGTCGCAGGGTCCCAGGGCTGAGGCCTCCCGCGTACATGGGGGCTGACGCAGATCTCCTCTGGCCGCTGGGGGCTTTGGGGACGTACTACCTTGGCCGGCGCCGGCGCGCTCCTCCCCGGGCCCACCAACCGGGCCTCGAGGAACCGGTCCACGTCCTCCCGGAAGATACGGTATACCTTGCCTATCCGCGCCGCCGGGATCCTGCCCTCGCGCACGTACCGATAGACCGTGAGCCGGTTCAACTGGAGATGGGCCGCCACCTGGGCCACCGTCATCACGGGACCCGGCTCGGTCGTCGCGCGGGTCTTGGGGCGCCTTGTCATAGGTGCATCTCTGCCATTATATACCAGATTGGTCAATTGTATACTACGCCGAATGAGAGCGGCGGGTTCCGGGACGGCCCAGCGGGCCCGGTTCCCGGGGTGCGGTTCAGCGGTTACGGCTCAGCGGAGGGCCAGGGGCCCGGCGTACTCCACGGCAAACTGGCCGTACTCCTGGCCTGCCCGGGCGGTCACAGTGGCCAGGAGCGTCCGACCGCTGAAGAGCCGGATGACTACCTGCCGCACCGGGGGCTCACCGTCCTGCTGGAGGAGGGACAGCACGAGTTGCGCTCCCAGACGCCCCTCCGTGGCCAGGTGCTCCCGGTTGTCCGCGGCCGGACGGCCGGCGCCGTAGTAGCGGGAGGTGACCTCCACGGTGGCCGCCCGCGCGGCTGCGTCGTAGTCCACCCGCCTGACGCCGTCGCTGCCCGAGATGCTTCGGACAGCGCCGGCCACCCGCACTGCCGGGTCCACACGCACGGTCGGGTCAGAGGCGTCCGGGCCCTGCCTGGCCTGCCAGGCCCGGTCCAGGCCGACCAGGAGGGCCGCGACGACCAGGACCCCGACCGCCCACAGCAGGGGCCCGATCAGCGATCGGCGTGTACGGGGCAGCAAGGCTACGAGGCGGTCCTGTGGCGGGGGTCCAGGGCGTCCCGGAGCCCGTCGCCGAACAGGTTGAAGGCCACGACCGCCGCGATGATGAACAGCCCGGGGAAGAGCAGCCAGGGCGACAGGATGAGCGTCGGCAGGTTCGAGGCGGTCGTCAGCAGGTTGCCCCACGAGGCGCACGGCTCCCGGACTCCGAAGCCGAAGAACGACAGCGCCGACTCCCCCAGGATCGCGCCGGGAATGCCCAGCGTCACGACCACGATCACCAGCGACGAGGTCTGGGGCAGAATATGCCGCACTATTATCCGGAAGTCGTCGAGCCCCGCCGCCTTGGCCGCCAGGACGTACTCGCGCTCCTTGAGCGATAGAACCACACCTCGGATGAGCCGCGAGAACCCGGCCCAGCCGATGAAGGACAGGATCAACGTGATCAGGTAGAACCGCGTGGTACACCCCACCGCCGACGGCAGCACGGCGCTGAGCGTCAGCAACAGGTAGAACTCGGGGAAGGCAATGATGATCTCCGACAGGCGCATCATGACATTGTCCGCCCTGCCGCCGTAGTAGCCAGCCAGGCCGCCATAGATCATGCCGATTGGAATGGTGATGGCCGCTGCCATGATGCCGATTGTAAGCGAAATGCGCGAGCCGTAGAGGATGCGGCTGAACTGGTCCCTGCCCGACTGGTCCGTTCCCATCAGGAAGATGCGGCCGGGCTCGTCCACCCCAAAGAAGTGCAGCGTAGAGGGGACAACGCCAAACAACCGGTAGGGCTCTCCGCGCACGAAGGTCCGCACATAGTACCTGCGCGTCTGGTCCACGTCGAACCTGCGCAGCCCTGGGTCGGCCAGCGTCGTCCCGTGGACGAACGGCCTCAGGCTGAATCCCTGTTCATCGCGAAATGTGGGAATGATCGGCGGGTGGAAGAAGCGCTCCCGGTCTGAGAAGTCCAACGTGTACGGCGCCAGGAACTCGGCGAAGACGGCCAGGGTGTAGAGCACGATCAGCACCCCGCCGCCGAACAGTGCCATTCGGTGCTTGCGGAGCTGCCGCCAGGCGAGACGCACCTGCGTGCGCACCTGTCCGTCCGCCGCCGGCTCCGGCAGCGTCGGACGCGTCTGCCGGAACGCGCTCCTTGCGCCCTGAGTCATGCTGTACCCGTACCTCCTAGTCGTACCGTATGCGGGGGTCGCTCACCACGAGCAGCACGTCCGCTATGAGGTTTCCCGCGACCAGCGTCACCGAACCGATCACCAGCGACGCCATCACCACGTAAAGGTCCTTCTGAATCGTCGCCTCCACGATCAGCTTGCCGATTCCGGGCCATCCCATCACGTTCTCCAGGATCGCCGAGCCGCCCAGGAGCCCGCCCAGACTGAACCCGAAGATCGTGATCAGGGGATTGATGGCGTTGCGCACCGCGTGCCTGTTTATGACCGCCCTCTCGGCCAGGCCCTTGCTCCGGGCGGTTCGGACGTAGTCCTGGCGCAGCACCTCCAGCAGGTTCGCCCGCATCTGGCGCATCAGGCCGGCCACGCTCAGCACGCCCAGGACCAGCACCGGCAGCACCATGTGGTGGGCCACATCCAGGATCTTCCCCCACCAGGGCAGGAAGTCGTGGTCAATGCTGGTCATGCCGCCGATTGGGAACCAGCCCGTTCTGAACGCCAGGTAGAGCAGGAACAGCCCAGAGAAGAAGGTCGGGGTCGAGATGCCCAGGTACGCGGAGAACGAGAGCACGTTGTCGGATGCCGAGTACTGCCGCCGGGCAGCGTGTATCCCCAGCGGTATGGCGATTGCCCAGGCAACCGCGAACGACACCGCGTTCAGCAGCACCGAGTTCATCAACCGCGACCCAATGAGCCAGATCACCGGCACCTGGAACGCGAACGAGTAGCCGAAATCCAGTCGGAGCGCGTTCCATAGCCATCTGAGGTACTGGATGTGCAGCGGCTGGTCCAACCCGAAGCTCGTGCGCATCCGGTCCACGGTCTCGGTGCTGACCACCGGGTTCATGCGGGCCTCGGCCAGAAAGTCCCCCGGTGAAAGCTGGATGATGGCGAAAGAGATCAGCGTGATCCCCAGAAGCATTGGGATCAGGTGGAGCAGACGGCGCGCGATGTGCCTGAGCATCGGCATCGGGCAGGAGGGGCCGAAGCCCCTCCTGCCCTGTAGGGCCTACCTGTACGGGGTCCGGTAGTACAGCTCCTCGATGTCCGCGGTGCTGCCGCCCAGGCCGAGCCGGATGTTGCCCAGCGTGTTGCGCACGGCCGGCTGGGTGAGCGTTGTGGCGAAGTAGATCATCGGAACCTGCTCGGCCACGATCTCCTGCCAGCGGTTGTAGAGCTGCTTGCGCTTGTTCTGGTCCACCATCTGGGCGGCCTGGTCGAAGATGCGGTCAATCTCGGTCTCCCAGTCCGTCGCCGGGGACTCCTGGCGCGGGTGCCACATGTGGAGCGAGCCGGTCGAGCGCCACACGTTCTGGCCTGTGTGCGGCTCCAGCCCGCCGGTCAGCCCGATGATGATCGCCTCCCAGTTGAAGGTGCCGGTCAGCTTGCCCACCAGTGTGTTGAACGCCTCGGGAGCGAACGTGACACGCATCCCCAGTTTGGTCAGGTCCTGGCGCACCAGGTTGCCGATCGCTTCGCGGTCGGTGTTCCCGGCGTTGGTGGCCATGGTGAACTCGACGATGTTGCCGGCCGGGTCGCGGAGCAACCCGTCGGAGCCCTTTGAGAACCCTGCCTCACGGAGCAGCGCCTCGGCGCGCGCCACATCGTAGGCGTAGCGGCGCGTGTTCGGGTTGAAGAAGAACTTGTTGGCAGGGCTGACCGGGCTGAACTGTGCGGTCGCCCGTCCCGCGTACACCTGGCGGGCAATGGCGTCACGATCAACCGCGTGGCTGACCGCCTGCCGGAACTTCGCGTTCTGGAACCAGGCCAGCTTGGGGCCGGAGATCCCCTTGGGGTTCTGGTTGAAGACCAGGAACTCGGTGGAGAAGGTGGGCGGTCCGTCGAAGATCGTGAAGTTGCCGGCGGTCTCCTTCTGCTTGAACTCCGCGAACTCGCGCGGCCGCGCGGCATAGAAGTCGGTCTCCTTGGCCTCGAACTTGAGCCGGGCGGCGTCGAGATTCGGTACGACGACGATGACCAGGCGGGCCAAGTAGGGCAGCCGCTGGCCCTTCTTGTCCACCCTGTAGTACTTGGTGTTGCGCAGGAACACGATCCGCTGCCCCGGGACGTACTGCTGCATCACATAGGGTCCCTGGCCGATGATCTCGCGCGGCGGCGTGGCCACGCTCCAGGTGCGGTTGAACTCGGAGGCGCCCTGCTTGAGCGCGCCTTCCAGTTTGTGCTTGGGCAGGACGCTGAAGCCGATCGTTCGTAGGAACGGTCCAAACGGTTGCTCGGTCTTGAACTCAACCGTGAACTGGTCCACCTTCTTGTACTGGATCGGCTTGCCGGCGATCGTCAGCACGTCAGGCAGACTGGACTGCACGCCCTTGGTGAAGGCCGCGTCCAGCGTGAAGACCACGTCGTCGGCCGTCACCGGAGCGCCGTCGTGCCAAGTAACGCCCTTGCGCAGCTTGAACCGCCAGGTGCGCCCGTCCTTGCTCACGGTCCAGGACTCGGCCAGCGCACCCTCGATCTCGGTCGAGATCCGGTTGGTCTCAACCAGCCCATCGAAGGAGTAGCCCAGGGGCACCGTGGACGAGGTTTCCTGAGCCACCACCGCGTTGAACGTCCGCGGGTCGGAGATCGAGGTGGTAACGTAGGTGCCGCCGAACCGCCCGACCTCGCCCTCGGCGACGACGGGGTTCAGGATATCCGGCAGCGTCAGTTTGGGGGGCTGGGCGACCACCGGCGTGGAAACTACAAGCGCGCCGGCGATCGCCATCACCGCCAGTCTGAGAACCATCCCTCTCATGTCACACCTCCTTATCCCGGGCCCCGGGAGAGGGCCGGGCTGGGCCTCCAAACGCCTTGCCTTCCTCACCTCAAGTATAACAGCGCAGTCAGCGGTAACTGTATAACTACGCCGGGCCTGGGGCAACTCCTGCAGCGGGTCACTCGGCGCGCTCTAGAGGGGCGTAGCTCAGCGCCAGGCGCTTAACCGCGCCGGAAAACCGGACGGTCACTATTGCCGCTTCGCCCTCCCCTTCCGTGTCCAGCACCTCGCCGTCGCCGAACTTCGAGTGCCGGACGCGCATCCCCACCTCGAAGTGCGTCAGCGAACGGCGCGCGTCCAGTCGGCTCCTGCCGCTCCCTGGAGCCGCGGCCTGCCCAGGGCCGGGACGTGCCGGCCACTCCACGGTCGGACGGACCGCGCCCGCGGTCAACTCGGGCGGGACCTCCTCCAAGAAGCGCGAAGGCAGCGCCATGTTGGGCGCGCCGAAGGTCGCGCGCGTGCGTGCATGGGTTAGATACAGCCGGTGCTTGGCTCGCGTGAACCCCACATAACAGAGGCGTCGCTCCTCGTCCAGCCCGCCCTCCTCTTCCAGCGCGCGGACGTGCGGGCAGAGGCCCTCCTCCAGCCCGGTGACGAACACGGCAGGGAACTCCAGGCCCTTGGCGCTGTGCAGCGTCATAAGGGTCACACGGTCGAGGTCGTCCCGGTGGGTGTCCACATCGGCTACGAGTGCCAGGTGCTGGAGGAAGGCTGCCAGGCCGGGCTCGCCTGCGGACTCCTCGATCTCGCGCGCGACGGTCACGAGCTCACGCACGTTCTCCAGCCGGCTGAAGGCCTCCTCGGTGCCCTCGGCCTGCAGCATCGCCTGGTAGCCCGTCTGTGCGATAGCGCGGGTGATCACGTCGCCGGCCGGCAGCACGGCAGCGGCCTCGCTCAGGCCGGCAATCAGGCCGGCAAACGCCTCCAGCGTGCGGGCAGCGGCGCGCGGCAGGCCATCGGTGATCTCGGGCCGCCGCATCGCCTCCAGCATCGTGCACCCGGCGGCCCGGGCGCTGCTCGTGAGGCGGGCCAGGGAGACGTCCCCGATGCCCCTGCGCGGCGTGGCAAGTGCGCGCCGCAGATTGACCTCGTCACCGGGTGCCACGGCCAGGCGCAAGTAGGCCAGGATGTCCTTGATCTCCTTGCGCTCGTAGAAGCGCACGCCGCCCACGACCTGGTAGGGAATACCGGCCTTGAGGCACTCCTCCTCCAGGAGCCGGGACTGGGCGTTGGTCCTGTAGAGCACCGCGATCTCCCGCAGTCGCACACCATCTGCGGCCAGGGCGCGGACCTGCTCGGACACGAACCTTGCCTCGTCGCTGCCGTCCAGCGCGTCGTAGACCTGTACCGGCAGGCCCTCCTGGTTGCCGGTCCATAACTCCTTGGCATGCCGGTGAGGGTTGTGCCGGATCACCGCGTGCGCCGCGGCCAGGATCGTCTTAGTCGAGCGGTAGTTCTGGGTCAGCGCCACGACCTTCGCGTCCGGGTAGTCGCTCTCGAACTCCAGGATGTTGCGGACGTCCGCGCCGCGCCAGCGGTAGATCGAGTTGTGCACCAGCACGCCGTTGGCCACGAATGTCCTCAGGTCGGGCACATCCAGATCGAAAACGGGCCCTTCGTAGTGCCCCATGGTCCGGGTCGTCACCTCGTCCTCCACCACACGCCCGCCATGCACGACCGCCAGCCGCATGCCCGGATGGAGGTGCCCGAGTGGCAGGACGAGGTGGACAGGCCGTGATCGCGATGCCGCCTGCCCGGTCGCTGCCGATCCGCCCGCAACACGGGCGCGCAGCACCGGCTCCCCTTCCACCGTCGCCGCGAGGTCCCGAGCCATACGCCACCCGGCGTCGTAGTCACGGCAAATCTCCGCGCCCGACGTCACCAGTTGAATGCGGTGATCGTGCCAGGGGCGCTGCTGGTAGGTGCGACCGTCGCCAAACATCGTGAAGTGCACGAGCCGCCGGGTCGTCTGGCCCCTGATCACGGCCCCAGAACGATGGTGGGGATATTCGGGGAACATCTCCAGGTCCGACAGCAACCGGTGCGCGCGATCCTCGGTCTCGATCTCTCGAAAGATGCGATCCACGTGGGGCTGTCCGATCTGCATCCGCCGGCCGCGGACCTGAAAGACGGTCGTGGGGATCCCGTACCTGAACGCGTAGAGCTGCTCGATGTAGGCTGCCTCCGCCTCATCGTGGGACGCGGCCAGCACCCAAAGGCGCTCTGCGACCTCACCGTTCAGTCTCAGCGCGAGACCACTGTCCACCCCGCCCGGTGTCCTGCTGCGTACGCCGCGGGTGCGTCCGATTCTGTATCCCACGCCACGCCGGTGCATGAGATAGACATAGTGGAGGTCTGGATGAGGAACAAGCCTGGCAAAGACGAGATGGTTGGGCGTCGCGGCCAGCCTCAACCCGCCCGCCGTTTCCACGGTCACGACGGGCCCGCGATATTCACGCCGCAGCGGTGCGGCGGTGCGCGCCGGGGCCAGGCGGCCGGATCCGCAGGCCGCCTGAATGATTGAGCCTTCCTCGATGGACTCGATGGACGTCGCACCTGGAGTGGGCGTTGCACCTGGCGGAGAGGCCTGCCCGGAGCTTGCCATCGCGATCAGCGTGCCCGCAGGCAGGCACTGGTCGTCGTCTCCCACCACGGTCACGTTCCGATGCCCGCCCGCCAGCGCGCGCACAAGCAGGTACTGCGCGTGGTTGGTGTCCTGGTACTCGTCCACCAGCACGTGCTCGAAGCGATCCTGGTACCTGCGGAGCACGTCCGGATGCTCATCGAACAGCCGCAGCACCTCGCACATCAGGTCGTCGAAGTCCAGCGCGCCCTGGGCGCGCAGCTCTGCCTGGTACGCCTGCCAGACCCTGGCCGTCGCCTCCTCCATGAACGTTGAGGCGCGGGCGGCGTACCGGGCCACATCCAGCACCTCATCCTTGGCCCGCCCGATCATCGCGTGAATCGCGGCCGGCGGGTACCGCCGCTCGTCGAGCCCCAGCGCGGCCATGCAGTCGCGGATCACCCGGCGCTGGTCGTCCTCGTCGTAGATCGCGAACTGCGCAGGGACGCCGATCGCCTCGCAGTCGGCCCTGAGGATGCGGCTGCAGGTGGCGTGGAAGGTGCCGACCCAGATCGGGCGGGCGACCGGTCCGCCCAGCAGCGCGTCAATCCGCTCGCGCATCTCGCGCGCGGCCTTGTTGGTGAAGGTGACCGCCAGGATGCGTCCGGGAGCGATGCCTCGCTCACGGATCAGGTAGGCGATCCGGTGCGCTAGGACCCGGGTCTTGCCCGAGCCGGCACCGGCCAGCACGAGCAGCGGCCCGCCTGGATGGATAACCGCATCGCGCTGCGGAGGGTTCAGGGAGGAAAGCAGGTCCATGGTCTGCCGTCCACTATATCGGGAGGGCGGCGGCGGCGCAAACAGGGCTTGGGCCCTATGGGATCAGGTCAGTCAATCTCTGCGAACACGGTTTGAAGGGGAAGCGCGAGGTCGGGGAGCGGCAGTGCGCCCTGCAGCACCTCGTCCCGCGCGAATCGCATCACGTCGGCGTGCGCGTGAACTGTCACCGTCCGCGCGTCTGGATCGACGACCCACACCCCATGGGCGCCGGCCCGCAGGTAATCAGCTACCTTCGCCGCGACCTCGGAGGGTCGATCGTCAGGCGAGAGCACCTCGACCGCGAGATCGGGTGGACCAGGGAAGAACTTCGCGGGGAGCGGTGAGGGCACGCGTCGTTTCAGCACGACCGCGAGGTCCGGCGCCCGAACGGTCGGGGGCTCCTTGATTAGGATGAAACCGGCGTCGGACACGACGATGCCCAGACCACGGGCCGCCACATGCTCGCGGAGCCGCTGGCCCAGGCTCAGAACCAGCACCCCGTGGCGAACCCCCGGTGGGACCAGTTCGATCACCTGCCCTCCGATGAGCTCCGCCTTGGGCAACCGGTGGGCCAGGTGCCAGAACTCCTCAACGGAGACTGGGGTCCGAGTTTCAGGCGCCATGACGCAAGTATAACACCCTCCAGGTCCACCCCACATATTCATTCGGCAGCGGATTCCGTTCTTTCAGGGGGTCAGGCCGAACCGTGCGAGTAGAACGTCGGGGGCTCCTATTCCCACTCTATCGTAGCCGGGGGCTTGCTTGTGATGTCGTAGACAACCCGCGTGACGCCGGGCACCTCTCGGGTGATGCGGCTGGCCACCGCCTCGAGCACCTCTTCAGGCAGGCGCGCCCAGTCGGCGGTCATGCCGTCCTCGCTGGTCACCGCGCGCACGACGATCACCTGGCCGTAGGTGCGGGCATCGCCCATCACGCCCACGGTGCGCACCGGTAGCAGCACCCCGAACGCCTGCCAGATCTCCAGGGCAAGTCCGGCCTCCCGCAGCTCCTCCAGGATGATGGCGTCGGCTGAGCGCAGCGGCTCGAGTCGCTCGGCCGTGACCTCGCCCATGATCCGGATTGCCAGCCCCGGCCCGGGAAAAGGATGGCGCACGATCATGCGATCGGGCAGCCCGAGCTGCCTGGCGACCTCGCGCACCTCATCCTTGAACAGATCGCGGAACGGCTCCACCAGCCGCAGCCGCATCCGCTCGGGCAGGCCGCCGACGTTGTGGTGGGTCTTGATGCGGGCCGCGGTCCGGGTGCCGCTCTCGATCACGTCAGGGTAGAGCGTGCCCTGCACCAGGTACTCGATCGCGCCCAGACGCTGGGCCTCTTCCTCGAAGACGCGGACGAACTCCTCACCGATCGTGCGCCGTTTCTGCTCCGGGTCGGTCACCCCGGCCAGGTGGGCCAGGAACCGCGCCCGTGCGTCCACGTGGATCAACGGCACCTGGAAGGCATCGCGGAAGGTCTTGACCACCTGCTCCGGCTCGCCTTTCCGGAGCAGGCCGTGATCAACGAAGATGCAGGTGAGCTGGTCTCCGATGGCGCGGTGCACGAGAGCCGCCGCGGTGGCCGAATCCACGCCGCCTGAGAGCGCGCAGAGCGCCCTGCCCCTGCCCACCTGCTCCTGAATCAAAGTTACGCTGCGGTCTATGAACGACACCATCGTCCACGACGGATCGCAACCGCAGATCCCGTAGAGGAAGTTGCGCAGCACCTCGATCCCCCACGGCGTGTGGGAGACCTCGGGGTGGAACTGCAGGCCGTAGAGACGTCGTGAGCGGTCGGCCATCGCGGCCACCGGGCTGCTGTCGGTGTGGGCGAGCGCCGCAAACCCAGGCGGCAACTCGGCCACCGAGTCGCCGTGGCTCATCCAGCAGATGAGGCGGGGCTCCAGGCCGGCGAAAAGATCGCTGCCGTCGTCCACGAACAGGCGCGTGCGGCCGTACTCCCGCTGCTCGACCGCGGCGGTACGGCCGCCCAGCAGGTGCGCCATCAGCTGCATGCCGTAGCAGATCCCCAGCACCGGCACGCCCGCATCGAACAGCGCCGGATCCACCAGGAGCGCCCCTGGCTCGCACACGCTCGCCGGACCGCCGGAGAGGACGATCCCCTGCGGACGAAGGGCCAGTATCTGCTGCAGCGGTGTATCGTAGGGCAGGATGAGACTGTAGACCCGGCTTTCTCGGATGCGCCGGGCAATCAGTTGGGCGTACTGCGCGCCAAAGTCGAGAACGATCACCGGGCGAGGCACGGCGCCCGGCTGCGTGGGGAGCATGAGCTGCGGCTGCGCGGGCGTCAGCGTCCCTGCCCCACTTTCTGGCTGAACTGCGCGGCCTTGCCCTCGGTGCCAAGCGCCGGGGCGAGGACGACCTCGGCCGCGTGCATCTCGCGGATCGTCGCGGCCCCGCACAGCCCCATCGCGGTGCGCAGCGCCTCGATCAGGTTGTGCGATCCGTCGTCCACCCGAGCAGGGCCCAGCAGGATCTGCCGGAGCGCGCCCGTTGTGCCCACGCGGATTCGCGTACCGCGGGGGAGCGCGGCGTGCGGCGTGGCCATCCCCCAGTGGAAGCCGCGGCCCGGGGCCTCTTCGGCCCTCGCCAGCGCCGAGCCCAGCATGACCGCGTCGGCCCCGCACGCGATCGCCTTTGCCACGTCCCCGCCCACCGCTATGCCTCCGTCGGCCACCACCGGCACGTAGATCCCGGTCCGGCGCAGGTGGTCGTCGCGCGCGGCGGCCACATCGCAGATCGCCGTTGCCTGCGGCACACCGATGCCGAGTACCCTGCGGCTGGTGCAAGCCGCGCCCGGCCCGACCCCCACGAACAGCGCTGCGGCGCCGGCCTCCAGCAGGCCTGCCGCCGCCTCGTACCCGACGCAGTTGCCCGCCATCACCGGGACCCGTGCGCGGGCCGTGAGCGAGCGCAGCGATACCGCTCTGCCGCGCGAAGAGCGGTGTTCCTCGGTTACAACGGTGGACTGCACGAGCAACAGGTCGGCGCCGGCCTCCTCGGCCAGCGGCGCCAGGCGTCCGGCGGCGGCAGGCGTCATCGAGACCGCGCACGCGGCGCCTGCATCCTTGATGGCGCGGATGCGCGCGGCCACAAGCGCATCGTCAATGGGCGCGCGGTACAGCCGTTGGAGCAGGCCGACCACCTCGTCCGGCGCCGCGGCCGCGATCGCGTCCAGCGGTTCGGCGGGGTCGGCGTACCGCGTCTGCAGGCCTTCAAGGTTGAGCACGGCCAGGCCGCCCAGGTCCGCGATGATGCCTGCGGTGCGCACGTCCACCACGCTGTCCATTGCGGACGCCACGACAGGGAGCCGGAACGCGTGTCCGCCCACCTGCCAGGAGCAGTCCACATCCTCGGGATCCAGTGTCGAGGCCGCCGGCACCAGGGCGATATCGTCGAGACTGAAGGTGCGCCGAACCTTCCGGCCATGCCCCAGCCACTCGCCAGGTGCTTCCGGCCCGCTGACCCGGGCGGCACCGCGCGTCGGGGTCTGGACGATCATGGCTCTCGCCTCCTGTGGCTAGATGCCGTAGAGTTCTGGCTTGAGGACGCCTATGAAGGGCAGGTTCCTGTAGCGGCCCGAGTAGTCGAGTCCGTATCCGATCACGAACTTGTCGGGGATCTCGAACCCGCGGAAGTCAATCGGCACCTCGCGCCGGCGGCGGGGCCGCTTGTCCAGCAGCGCGCACACCCGCAGCGATGCCGGGTACCTGGCCTTGAGCGTCTCGAGCAGGTAGTCCATGGTCAGGCCGGTGTCAATGATGTCATCGACCACCAGCACGTGCCGACCCTCGATGCTCTGATTCAGGTCCTTGAGGATGCGGACGATGCCGCTGCTCTCGGTGGAGTCCCCGTAGGAGGCCGTGGCCATGAAGTCCACGTGGCAGGGGATCGTGATCGCCTTCAGCAGGTCCGCGAGAAAAACGAAGGCACCCGTCAGGATGCCTACTAGCAGGGGTTCTTTGGTGTCGTACTCAGTGCTGATGCGCCGTCCGAGTTCCCGGATTCGATCCTGCAGGACCTCCTCCGGGATGAGGATTTCGTCGACGTCGTCTGCCAGGCCCAACGGCGGTCCTCTCCTTGCGTGCGGATTTGAGTCATTATAAGCCGGCCCTAAACAGGGCGTCAATCGGGGGTTCGGGCGGGGCAGTGGATCAGTCTGGCCGTCCGCTGTCTAGCGCATCCGGATCTGCTCGATAACTGGAGCATCGATCCGTGTACGGTCGTCGGCTTCGGTCCACACTTCCCGGTGAACACTAGCGGGGTCACCATGGTAGAGATGGACCAGTATGCCCTCAATCTTGGCGACCTTGAGAGCTGGGATGAAATCGCTGTCCCCGGTTAGAATCGCAGCGCGGTCAATACGCTGCTTGGCTGCGAGAAGGACCATATCCACGCCTAGCATGATATCAACCCGCTTCTGCTCAAAGATCTGCTTCCCATCGGTCGCGTCTATGCCGCGGTATTCCAGCTTTCCCAGTCGGATTTCAAACCGCGGCAGACGGGAAAGGGCGTCCATGAACCTTCTCGCCCTTGCATACCTCTCGCTTTCTTCTTGGGTCGGGGGGTTACCCTGGTAAGGCATACAGTTGTAATAGTAGGCCCGCAGAAGCGCGTTTCCGCCCGCCATGAACTCGACCAGCCTCCCAAAGTCGATCCTGGCCAAGCCGAATTCGTCCCGAAGGACGGCGGACCAATACCCTCCGTCAATGAATACGGCTGTCTGGCGTGTTGGCACGGCGCAACCCCCCTAAACAACGGCACAGAAGCAGGAAGAGGAGGCCCCCTTCGGGGTCTCCTCATCTTTCCCGCCGTGCCTGTGGGACGGCGGGGAGCATATAGACTCTTCGCCCATCTATGTTACCCTCCACTCGGCATTTGTCAACAAACAGACGTTCGACTGTCAGGAGGGGTTGGCGCGGCTGCCCGGCTTGCGCACGGGCACGCCCTCCCGGCACTGAGGGCACCGGTCAGGAGCAAACGTCGGCAGGTCGAGGGTGACGAGCGCTTCCAGAGGGGCCTCCAGGTCCATGCGGCCGCCGGTCCGGTCCACCAGCGCGCCGAAGCCCACCACCTCGCCGCCGGCTGCCCCCACCAGGGAAGCCACCTCCGCGGCCGACCCTCCGGTCGTGATAACGTCCTCCACCACCAGGACCCGCTCGCCCTCGGCGATCGCGAAGCCGCGCCGCAGCGCCATCTGTCCGCCGTCCCTCTCTGCGAAGATCGCGCGCACGCCCAGTGCCCGCGCGACCTCGTGCGCAACCACCACCGCGCCCAAGGCCGGCCCGATTACCACATGCGGCCGCAGCGGCCGCAGGCGTTCGGCCAGCGCCGCACCCAAGGCCTGCGCCTCCTCTGGGTACTGGAGGATCAGTGCCGACTGCACGTAGATGGGACTGTGCAGACCGGAAGAGAGCAGGAAGTGACCGTCCGCCACCGCGCCGCGCCGGCGAAACAGGGCGAGCCAGGCCTCGCCCGTCATGCCCCAACACCTGGAGGCGGCCCGGCATCCAACATTCGCGCTGCAGGCGTCCGGCGCAGGGCAGCGGCCATCTCCTCGGCCACCGCCTGCGCGGCCCACGCCGGATCGGCCGCGGCCGTGATGGGACGGCCAACCACCAGGTAGTCGGCGCCGGCCCGCACCGCCTGCCCAGGCGTCGCCACGCGCGCCTGGTCGTGGACCGCTGCCCCAGAAGGCCGGATCGCCGGTGTCAGCACGCGGAAGGCGAGACCGCAGGCGGCCTTGATCCGCGCGCACTCCCGCGCCGACGCCACAACGCCCGCGAGGCCGGCTGCTTGGGCCCCAGCTGCGGCGCGCAATACGCTGGCGCCCACCCGGCCGGCGTCACTGGTCAGGCGCGTGACCCCGAGCACGCCGGTCGCACCGCCGGATCGCCGTGCGGCGTCTGCCGCGGCCTCCATCGCCGCTGGCCCGGCCGCGCAGTGTACGGTCAACAGCGCAACGCCGAGTTCCGCCGCGGCCGCGACGGAGCCGGCGACCGTGTGCGGGATGTCGTGGAACTTGAGGTCGAGGAAGACCTGCCCGCCGGCGGCGCGCACGGCACGCACCGCCTCGGGCCCGGCGGCGGTGAAGAGCACGGATCCTATCTTGAACCAGGGCGTCACCGGCAGCACGCGGTGGACCAGGGCTGCGGCGGCCTCCAGCGTCGGGAGGTCCAGGGCGACGACGAGGGCTGGGGTTCTGGCCAACGGCTCTAGACCGGGACCTTCACCCGGTACTCTCGGACCTCCGCGATCGGGAGGCCGAGCGCCCGGCGCGCGGCAATCCATTCTGCGATGGCATCCTTCACGTTCTCGAGGGCTTCCTGCTCTGTCATGCCTTCCGAGATCACTCCGCGCAACGCAGGAACTCGAACAACGTAGACGCCGCTGGAAGCGTCGTAGTCCATGATCGCGGTAAACTCGGTCTCCACGCCCTACTTCCCTCCCAGCAGAGCAGCCAGTTCCTCCACACCGCCCGGCAGAGCCATCCGGTCCCGAATGAATTCCAGCTCTGCTCTCCACGCGCAACGGTCGTTCAGCGCCTTGCTGGGTCGGCCCTTCGCGCTTTCGTTGCGTCCTTCCGCGCGCTCCCTCTGCATTGGTCCTCACGCCTCTCCTTCAAAGAGGTGTCCTCCAACAAGAGGAGGGACGTCATCCATGCCTTCCAGCGCCCTGGTGAGATCAGTCACCCGCTCGACGCCGTGCTCCGTCAGGTACGCCCGCAGCCCCTCTGTGATCTCCTCGGCCGTGCGCGGGTTGTCGATCAACGCCGAGGCCACTGCCACGGCGTGCGCGCCGCAGAGCAGGAATTCGACCGCGTCCTCCCAGGTGGCGATCCCGCCCATGCCGATGATCGGAAGGCGCACGGAACGCGCGACCTCCCACACCATGCGCAGCGCCACGGGCTTGATCGCCGGCCCGGAGAGCCCGCCTGCTCCGGCGCCCAGGCGCGGTCGGCGCGTCCGTGCGTCCACGGCAAGAGCACTCAGGGTGTTGATCAGCGACAGGCCGTCCGCCCCGCCGTCGGCGGCCGCCGTGGCCATAGCAGCGATGTCGGTCACGTTGGGGCTGAGCTTGACGAACAGTGGGAGCGCCGTGCGCGCGCGCACGGCGCCGACAAGCGCCTGCGTGCGGCCGGGATCGGTGCCGAAGTGCAGCCCGTCGGTGACGTTCGGGCAGGAGACGTTGATCTCGATCGCGGCAACCCCGTCCTCGCCGCTCAGCAGCTCGGCCAGGGCCGCGTACTCGTCGGCGCTGCCTCCGGCGATGCTCACGATGATCGGACGCCCCAGCGTGCGCAGGAAGGGCATCTCCCGGGCGATGAACCCGGCGACGCCGGGGTTGCGCAGGCCGATGGCGTTCAACCATCCGCTGAGCACCTGGATGGTGTCCGGCCCCGGATGGCCCTCCCGGGGCTCCATTGTTACGGACTTGGTGACGATGCCGCCGAACGCGCGTAGGTCGTATGCAGCCTGCACCTGCCGGCCGAACTCCAGCGGCCCGGGCGCGGCGAGAACCGGGCAGGGAAAGGTGATGCCGGCGAGGGTGACGGCCAGCGACTGTTCGGCGGCCACGCTACCTGGGCGTCCGGCCAGCAGGAATCAACTCGAACCCGGCCGTGAGGAAACGCCAGTCGAAGCCAAACGCATGCTTGATGCCTCTACGCTTCATCGTAACAAGACTGACCGCGTCGGTGTACGAGAACTCTTGGTCCCGGTACTGCCGCAGCAGCGACCGGGCGTCGCCTTCCAGCTCTGCATCGGCATACACGAGAGCCAATCGAGGTGTGGCCTGCAGCCGGTCCAGCAAAGCCCAGGCCGGAGCAAACCCCACTTCCCTCCGAAGAAAGGTGTAGCTCTCAGCGATGACGAGGTTCGTGACCACCACTTGGTGGAAACGGCGCAGTATCCCGGGCCACGCCGCCGATGCGTGCGCGTGGTGACTATCGGCGAGCGATAGGAGGGCGATCCACCCCCCGGTGTCCACGAAGATCCTAGCGGCGGCGGCCACGCGGGCTGTGTGCCTGGACAAGGTAGGCATCGTGGCGCTCGGCTCCGTCGCGCGGCCCGCCGGGTGCGGCCAACTCCGGCAACTCCATCAGCGGATCGGCGTCGGGAGGCAGGGCCTCCTCAATCACCCGGTCGGCTCCTTCCCGCAGGAGACAGGCAAGAGAGACGTCGCGGCGGCGCGCAATCTCCCGCAGGACGCGGTGTTGGCGGTCCTCCAGGTAGATCTGAATGGGCCTCTTCTTGATGGCCATTTCTATCACCATACCAGATATACATCGTATTCCCTAACATCGTCAAGAGCGATACATAGAACGAGACTGTCAAGCCCAGGGTTGCGCTTCTCTTGGCTGGTTGTTGTCGGTTCGACTCCCGTTAGCCTCCTGCTGACGAGGCCGTGTCCTCTGTGGCCACTGCCGGACTCCTCTATGCCGTCGGCTGCCTCAGGCCTCGTAGGGCTCGGCGCAGCTGGGTATGTGCCCCTGACAGCATCGGCAGACGAACTTGCAGCCAGTCGTCAGCGTCCCGGTGGTCCACGGTGCGCCGTATCCTGCGTACCGCTTCCCTGACGACGGGCTGGAACCGCGGCCACCCACAGACCTCCAGCCACGCCTGCAGCGTGCCTTGCTGGTGCAGGCTCACCAATCTCACCAGTGGAGCCAGCCCACGTCCCCAGCTCATCCCCCGCTTGGTGAACCGCTCCGCCCACGGCTTGTCCACGTTCGCCTCCGCCGCCCCAAGCCCCCGCCAGGTCGCATCCACAGCCACCGGCATCCCTCGCTGTCGGTACTCCCGCAATCCGTCCCGATTCTCCCACAGATACCCACGCAAGCCGTCGATGGCGCCCCGTCGGTCAGCGTCGGTGCGCTGGCGCACCCCCCGGAGTATCTCGTCGATGGCCGCCCACGTGTCACCACGCCGGATCGCCTTCCACACCTGCCGCATCACCACAGGATGATCGCCTAATCCCACCTTCACCTCTTTCCACAAGTGCCACCGATCAAGCTGGAACTCACAGTGCGGCAGATACTCAAGCCCTTGGCGGATCCACCCCGCTCCATCCCCGTTCAGCACCGTGCATCGTACCTGCTCCAGCGCGCAGTACCCATGCAGGCTCAGCACCGCCCCACGCCAGAATCTTTCGGCCTCCCCAACAGCCCCGTACACGTGCTTCGCTAAGAGCCGGTACTCCTCACTGCCCGGGTGCCGGCGCTCCCATCCCCGGTGGCAGACCAGCACCCGTACCTCCCCACGCAACGCCCGTCGCTTCGGTAAGATCTCCCCCACCCGCCGACGTCGCTTGCCTCGCTGCAGTGCCACCCGCACCTCATCCGCCTCCGCAAACAGCACCTCCACCCTCTCCCCTGTCGTAGGCGGTACAACCCCGTCCTCAAACAACGCCTCCACCTGCTCCTCTTCTCGACAGATCCGCTGACCCCCAACCTGCTTCACCCACCGGTGTATCGCCCCGTGGCTCGGCCCCCGCCCATCCGGCCGCCTGCTCATCAACTCCCCGTCCAGGATCTCAAGTGCCTGCCTCAACTCCTCTCGAGCTACCTCGGCCGTCGCCTCCCAGATCCGCTGCTCCAACCTCCGTGTTGCCTCAGAAGTAGGTGTTACCGCGTGGTAGTTCTTTGCCCCAGAAATGGTGTTACCTCTGTGGGGCGGTCTGCCATCTTGAAGAGCTGATGCAGGGACTGATAGATCTGGTCGCGGAGAAGGCAGGGGTTGAGGGTGAGGTAGAGGCGCTGTAGAGCCTGCTGCTGTGGGGTATCGAGGACGTTGGCGGCGAGGAGGCGCTGATAGGGAGTCTGCGCCCGATCGTATCGTTTGGTGACTCTGGCACCGAGGCGGACCTTACCGGTGAGTTTGGCGATTGGCTGGAAGAAGTTGAGATAGAGGCGGAGGAGGCTGTAGAGATGGTTGAGGTGTTTGAAGGCCTCGGCTGAGCTATAGCGATCATAGCCGATGAGGCGCCGGACGGCGCTCCAATTCTTCTGCTCGGCGTAGGCCTGGTCGTTCTTGCGGTAGGGGCGGCCGCGGGTAAGGCGTATGCGCTCACGGCGACACCAAGGGAGGAGGATCGAGTTGAGGAACTCGCCACCGTTGTCGGTGTGGAGTTCACGGATGGGAAAGGGGAGGCGTTTACGGACAAAATGGACGGCGGTGGCGACGCGATGGTAGTTCTTGCCCCAGACGGCCTGGAGTTCGGTCCACCCAGTAGCGACATCAACGACCACCAAGGAGGTAAGGTGAAAGCCGGCCAGGGTTTCTCCACAGTGGGCTACCAGATCGGCCTGGAGGGCACCTGGGCGTACGGCGGTCCACTCACCGAAGGTGCGGATGGGGACCTGGACTTTGAGGGAATGGAGGCTAGGGCGGCTACTGTGAGGGCGACGCAGGCCCTTGGGGCGCAGGGGTTTGAGGAGCCGATCTATGGTAGCCAGGCTGAGGGAGAGGAGATCGCGGCGGATGGCTGGGGGCAAGATGAGCGTGCCATGGCGCTCCAGGGCATCCACTAGCTCTGGGAGGAATGGGGCGAGGCGCTTGGAGCAGAGGGCGTCGCTGGCTTCCCAGACCTGCTGAAGCGCGCGGGTGACCGGAGGGTGGTAGCGGCGGGGCCGCCCGGGACGGCCACGCGGAGGGCCGGGGGCTCGGCGGAGGAGGCGAATGGCTGACTTGCGATGGTATTCCGTTACCCGGCAGAACTCCGTCAGGATCCTTGCTTTCTCTCGGAGAGGGGCAGCGAGGTAGCGTGGTCGGATGGTCACGGCGTATTCACGGATGCTGCGTGGGCTCATGTTGCCTCCTACCCCGGTAACAGGGTTTATGAGGCAACACTACCCCAACGGGTAACCGGACTTATGACCGGACTCGTGCAAGTCGGAGTTGCAGACCGCTATGAAGGTATCAGGGTACATTGCAGTTGACGTCGGGACATGAACGCCAACGAGACCGTTGTCGTCGCATCGAGGCCACGGCCCGTCCACTTCATCGCCCACACCAGGAACATCCGCACTGTCTCCGTGACCGTCCGCTGGCACATCTCCCCCACGCTCGCGACGTGGTCTCGAATCAGACGCCCGAGGCGCGGATGTTGAGCGCCCAGTTGAAGGAGCGTGAATGCCACCAAGCCCAGACAGAGATGACGCTTCGCGCCCTCGGCGCTTTGCAGCATGTATGCCTCCAGCCCCAGGTTCTGCTTCCCGTCTCGGTAAAATGCGTCGATTGTCCAGCGGTGATTGTAGGCGCGGATGATGCTTTCGGGGAGCCAATGCGTGGCGTTGGTCACGAGCAGGAGCAGCCCACCCTCGACGTCCTCTTTCTGCAGGGCAACGACTTTGACACGCGCGTGGTTCGTCAGCGTCAGGCAGGCGGAGGCAAAGGTCTCCGTCCGACCGTCGATCTCCTGGGTCTGCCAGGCGGAGCGGGCCAGACGCTGGAAGTACGCCACGATCTTCTCCCGGCGCCCGCCATTCGCCAGGTAGACGCGATCCAATCGCAGACGCGAGACCCAGGTGAGTCCCCACGCCAGCAGAGGCTCTGTAAGGGTTTCCGCCAGATACCAGGAATCGAACACGACAGTCTGAAAGAGCACGCCGAACCGCCGGCATCGCTTGATGAGCCACAGTGCCAGCTGGTGCTTCGAGATGCCCCCAGGAGTCTTCAGCCGGAACCCCACGGGAAAGTGTCCTCGCGGGGTTACCCAGTGCGCCGTGACCACCACGTGCCCTTTGACCCACTGCTGGGTCTCAGGGTCCTTGACCACGGCGACCTTCTCCATCGCCTTGGTGTCCATGTCGTGATCGAGGATCGTGTCATCGATAACCAGAAAGCCCCGGCTGGGCTTGGAGAACCCGGCGTGTTCTTTCACCAGCCGGACCACCCGGCGCATGACCTTCTCGGGCGACCAGGGCGCCTCGCCCATGAACCGCCGCTTTGTGCTCGCGTGGCGGTGTCCCGTGAAGAGATCATTGAGGGCCTGCACCGAGAAGCGGGACGAGACGATCAGCCCGATGACGTACTCGGCAAAGTGCTGGAACTGGTCGGATCGACGAAAACAATCCCGGAAGCGGTCCAGCAGATCTGCCCACATCGGAGGAATGCCCACCACTGGCCACATCGTCGTCTGCTCCGTCGAAGCTGCGATGGTTGCTACGTTGGTTAGATTCTACACCGTCAAGGCCCTCAACTCACGCGACTTGCGCAAGTCCGGTTATGAGTCAGATCGCCCTCTTGAAGTCTGGCTCCGCCTGTAGCATGCTGTAGATGCTCGCGAGCAACACGGAAAGACCTCACCCCTTTCTCCCTCAAGAGAAGTCGTGAGGTCTTTCTGCTTCCCTCCCCAGAATACCCTCAACCGCTACCCTGGATTTTACTCAAACACGACACACTACACTAGGGCCGTGCCTTCCGAATGATCGTCCACCCTTTGTCCGTCCTCTTGACAAGATCTCCCACGTCCACTTGGTTCCAGAAGGTGTAAGGAACCGTGTACTCCACGTGATCGATAACAATAATCTTCTCGTCATCCCTTGAAACCCACTTGGCGTCCACCGTCCCGATAACGGGTTGCCCAGAACCGCATGAAGGGATGATCTGCGCCACTGCCAGGAGTGCCAACACTGCCAGCACTTTCACCGTCATTCCACCCTCCTTATCTGTAGAGGGACCCCCTGGCAACACTCAGGGGCTCTCTGTGTCTTCTGAGTTCCTGTTCCCGTCCTCCCCCTCGTATCAGCCCATCACCTCCCGACAAGCGGCACGGAAGATGCCGGCGCGCGCGGTCGCCCAGCCTTATCTCTGTGCTCGGAGCAAGCTCCGGCGACATGATGAGTGATCGGGTGACCCCCGCAGAAAGCATTGCGGCCGCTCGGTCTTCCGAGGACGTCCACGGCGCAGCCGTGGCGACAGGAGGTATGAGGGAGCCGGCCGCAAAGGCCATCGGCTTGATGTGGGGCACAAAGCGCGCGACAGCCATCCGCACTACCACCATCAGCAGCCGCTCACGCAGCAGCCCGAACGCCTCGGCTGTGCTCGGGCGTGATGTCGGTGGCGACGGGCTCAAGGGCGGCGTCCCCCAGGTCCTTGAGGATGTGATAGGCGCGTCGCAACAGCTTGCGAGCGACCGCAAGGCACGCCCGGTTGTGGTCGATGCGGGCCTTGGTCGCAAGGTAGTAGGCGTGGTCCGGCGAGGTGCGGCGCGCTGCGGATTGCGCGGCTTCGTAAAGCGCCCAGCGCAGGCCTCAGGGCCCTGGCGCGACAGGTGCCCTGGTGGTCGCTTGCCGTCCGAGTCGTAGACGGTGATATCCAACCCCGCGTAGCGCACCGCGTCGTCCGAGCTCGAAAAGCGCCGGCCGTCACCGAACTCGGCCCAGATGGCCACCGCGGTGAGGGCGCCCACCCCGTACAGACCGGTGAGGGCCCGGCAGCCGGGCTGACGCTTGGCCAACGCGATCAGCTGCCTGTCGATCGGCTCGATCTGTTGGTCGAGATGGTCGATGACGCGCAGCCCGGTGGCGACGACCTGGCACCCCGCCGGGGAGAGCTCGGCCTCAGCCAGACAGGCGCGCCCCTTGTCGGTCGTGATCTTGATACCACCGGGGAGGCCTTGGTGAAACACCTGGGCCTTGATGCGCTGGCGCCACTTGCGGCGCTCATCGACCAGGTCTTTGCGCAAGCGCACAAGCGTGCGGACCTCGAGCAGGTGATCGGGCGGGATCCAGCTCTCCGGCAGCCGCCCGATCGTCAGCAGCTCGACCATGTTGTCGCAGTCCGTTTTGTCAGTCTTGGCGCGCCGCTTGGGCCCACGCCTCGCCGCCGTCTCGGCAGGCTCAGCGAGATGGGCGGTGTAGCCCACCCGCTGGATCTCCTCGGCCACGAACAGCCACCCCGTGGTCGCCTCCAGCGCGATGTGGACGCCGTCGCCCCCGCCCAGGTCGGCAAGCCACTTCCGTACAGACTCCCGGTCGCACGGGATGCGGCCGCGCCGTACCTCTCCCGTGTCGGTGTCCCGGAGCTTGAAGGTGATCTGCTTACGGTGCACGTCCATTGCCCCTACAATCTTCATTGGGACTTCCTCCGAGTCCGTCTACGTGACACCGCGATGGCATCACGCTCACCTCGCTTGGCTGGAGGGGGTCCCTCTTCATGTCATCTTCCTAATGGTCGAGAATACCCCGCGGTCATCGTGTCGAGATTCCGGTGGCCTCACCTACAGCAGAGGGGCCCCCGGCCGTTTCCAACCGGGGGGCCCCTCGTACGTAGTAGCTACGTGGCAGCGAAGTTCGCTACCAGGAGTAGCTCAGCTCGACGCGGTATCGAGGCATCCCGGCGGTGGCAACGCCAGCGTTTTCCCGCACCTGGTACCGGAACCGAAAAGTCGTATTGGTGGCGATTGTAGAGAACCACCCGGCCTCATACATCAACCGAGTTGCTGTGCCAGCGGCATTCGTGCCGCTCTCGTAGATGAAGTACGGCCGGAACCATGGGCTGTAGGTCAGATCCAGCCGGGCGTTCCAGACCCTGTAGTCCTGGTAGTTGGTAATACCCAGAATATCCATGGAACCGGGCAGGATCGGGCTCCAGACGGCTGGGTAGCTCTTGTACCCAACGGTAAGAGTCGGGGACCAACCTGCAACACCGAGCAACCGCCTGAGGTCGAGGACCGAGCTGACCTGGTAGGCGGTCTGGGCTGTTCCACCGGACGGAGTGAAGGATGCGTACTCACCGGTAATCCGTACGCCGGGGACGAGTGTCCCGCTCAGGTCAAAAGACCACCCCTGATGGACCAAGTTAGGCGTGGGAGAGAATCCGGTGTGCCGCTCGCTGTAGTAGTTAACGCCCAGCGTCCACCCTGGAATGAACGCACCGGTGGACACCCGGGCCATCCCGAGCCAGACTGCGTTGTTCCAGTGGCCGGCCCCGGTAGAATCAACTGTCAGGTGCCAGAAGCTGGCAGCGGAAACGTCGAACATGCCACCGAGCTTCCCCTTCACGCTGTATCCGTCCACGGCGCACCTGGGGGCAGTAACGCCACAGTCATTGAACAGGAGGCCGAATGCGCCCTGTGTGTAGTTCTGCCGACCCCACCGCCAGTCGAAGTTCAGGAATTTGGTATCGACGTAGGCGTTATCGAACGTCACGTTGCCCAGGCCGGTGAACAAACCATAGCCGGGAGTACCCAAAGGATATAGCCCACTGGCCTCGCCGCCGGCAATAAGCCGAACAGTTGCACTGGTGGTCGGGCTGGGACGACCCGTGAAGGTCAGCCGTGCCCTGGCAAAGGAAGCGTTGACGCCCCGCGACTGCGAGAACTGGTACCTCAAGAATGTGTCGCCGGCGATCTTGGTGTTGTCCATCCGGGCACGAAGCGCTGCCAGCTCCTCCTCGACCGCGGTCACCCGCACGCCGAGGGCGGCCAGCTCAGCCCGGAACTCCGCCACCAGGCGGTTCAGGGTGGTGATGCTGGCGGTGAGGCGCTTGTCAGTCGCGGTAATGGTGGCGGTGA